>CAIZHL010000577.1 GCA_903932755.1 uncultured beta proteobacterium | reverse complement strand
TGTGGGACGTGATGCACAAGTACGGCGAGGACTACAAGGTGGTGATCGTCGGCGATGCCACCATGAGCCCCTACGAGATATTGCAGCCCGGCGGCTCGGTCGAATATTCCAACGAGGAAGCCGGCGCCGTCTGGCTGCAGCGCATGCTCGACACCTGGCCGCGCGCGGTCTGGCTCAATCCCGAGCCCGAGCGCCTGTGGGACTACCGCCACTCGATCGAATTGATCCGCACCATTTTCAACAGCCGCATGTTCCCGCTGACGCTGGCGGGACTGGAACGCGCGATGCGCGAACTCAACAAATAGGAGGACACCCCATGCACTCACGCCGCCGCACACTCAAGGCCCTCGCCGCCGCAGGCCTGCTGGGCCCCGCCGGCATATCCGGCCTGATCCGCGACGCCCTGGCCAAAGGCGACGCGCCGATCCAGCCCGGCCTGCACAAGGTTCGCGGCGAAGTCATCGTCAACCGCCGGGTTGCGACTGAAGGCCAGCTGATCAAGCCGGGCGACACCGTCGTCACCGGGCGCAACAGCGAGGCCATCTACGTCATCGGCCAGGACGCCTTCATGCAGCGCGAACTCAGCACGGTGAGTTTCGGCAGCGAAGCCGTGCAGAACCTGATGCGCGTGGTCTCGGGCAAGCTCCTTTCGGTCTTCGGCAAGGGCGCGCGCACCATCCAGGTGTCGACCGCCACCATCGGCATCCGCGGCACCGGCTGCTACATCGAGGAGGAAAACCACGGCGCCGTGGCGCGCACCTACTTCTGCCTCTGCTACGGCGACGTCGAACTGACGCCCACCGCCGCGCCGAAGGAAGCCGAGCGCTACAGCACGACCCACCACGACAAGCCGATGTACATACACAACGACATGAAAATGCCGAAGATGATGGTTCCCGCCGCCGTCATCAACCACACCGACGACGAACTCACGCTGCTGGAAGCCCTGGTCGGCCGCCGTCCGCCGTCCTGGGGTAGCGGTTCGCGCTACTGAAACCGCAGGGGAGTGCGGACTCCCGCGTATCAGTTGCCGTCGAGCATCGGCGGCGCGACCTTGAGGATTTCGGCGATGGTGGTCAATCCCGCCGCCACCTTCTTCGCGCCGGCGATGCGCAGCGGCTTCATGCCTTCGCGCATGGCCTGCTCGCGCAGCCTGACCAGTTCGGCGCCATCGGCGACCATCTTCATGATCTCGGGCGAAATGCGCATGATCTCGTAGATGCCGACCCGCCCCTTGTAGCCGGTCATGCGACAGTCGAGGCAACCGACCGGATGGTAGAGCTGGGTCGGCATGGTGGATTTCCACGGCGCGACCAGCGCGGTCCATGCCGCCTCGTCCTCCGCGCGCAGCCCGCCGGGCTGCTTGCAATGCGGGCACAGGGTGCGGATCAGGCGCTGCGCCATGACGCCCAGCACCGTGGCCGACAACAGGTAAGGCGGCACGCCGAGTTCGACCAACCGCGTGATCGCGGAAGGTGCGTCATTGGTGTGCAGGGTGGACAACACGAGGTGGCCGGTCAGCGCCGCCTGGATGGCCATCTCGGCCGTTTCCAGGTCGCGTATCTCGCCCACCATGATGATGTCGGGATCCTGCCGCATCAGGGAGCGGATGCCTTCGGCGAAGCCCATGCCGATGTCCGGCAGGATCTGCACCTGGTTGAAGGAACCCTCGACCATCTCGATCGGGTCCTCCAGCGTGCACACATTCACCTCCGGCGTGGCGAGGTTCTTCAGCGTCGAGTACAGGGTCACGGTCTTGCCGCTGCCGGTCGGCCCCGTCACCAGAATGATGCCATTGGGCTGGGCCGACATCTCCTTCCACATCGCCGATTCTTCCGCGGCAAAGCCCAGCTCGGAAAAGTCGCGGACCAGCACCTCGGGATCGAAAATCCGCATCACCAGCTTTTCGCCGAAGGCCGTCGGCAAGGTCGACAGGCGCAGCTCCACTTCCTGGCCGTCCTGGGTGCGCGTCTTGATCCGTCCGTCCTGCGGGCGGCGCTTCTCGATCACGTCCATGCGGCCGAGGATCTTGATGCGGCTGGTCATGGCGTTAAGCACCGTCATCGGAATCTGGTACACCTGATGCAGCACGCCGTCGATGCGGAAACGCACGATGCCGAGGTTGCGCCGCGGCTCGACGTGGATGTCGGAGGCGCGCTGCTCGAATGCGTACTGCCAGAGCCAATCGACGATGCGAACGATGTGCTGGTCGTTGGCATCGAACTGCTTGTTGTTCTTGCCCAGTTCGACCAGCTGTTCGAAGTTCGAGGCGCCGCCGGTGACATCGCCCTTGTCCATCGCGCCCTTGATGAACTTGGCCAGGTTGTAGAACTCCACCTGGTAGCGGACGATGTCTTCCGGGTTGCTGATGACGCGGCGGATTTCCTTGCGCAGGATCGGCCGCATCTCCGCTTCCCAGTCGCGCTGGAAGGGCTCGGCGGTGGCGATCACCACCTCGTTGGCCTTGACCTCCACCGGCAGGATGCGGAATCGCGTCGCATAGGTGTTGCTCATGATGCCGGTCACGGCGGCGAAGTTGATCTTCAGCGGATCGATGTGCAGGTAGTCGAGTTCGCTCCACTTCGCCAGCCATTGCGTCAGGCTTTCGAGGTCGAGCATGCGGTGCGGCGGCACCAGGGATTTCCAGCGCTGTTCGGCGATCACCGCGAGGGGATGGGCGTCGCCCTTGAAGTAGCGGCGCTCCTGCTTGAACTGGTCGGCGTCGGCGGCGGCGACCAGGCCGTCGGCGACGAGGGCGTCGACCACTTCCGGCAGCGTCAGGCGGTGATCCTTGATGGTGGTTTGGCTCATGGCAAAGTCCGATACGACGCAGGTCAGGAAAGTCGGCGCTGATGACACGGCGAACTATAGCCGACAACCCGGCCCGGCCTCAATGCGGGAGTATTATCCCGCAAGCCTTTTCACCGGTCCGGCGAGGAAAACCCGCATGAAACTACTGCTGCTGGCCGTCGCCGCCCTGCCCTGGCTGCCGGCATTCGCCCAGTCGGCGGCCGACGACTGCGCCAGGGCGCGCGACCCGGTGCGCTGCGAGGCGCGCCAGGCGGCGCTCAAAACCTGCAGCGAGAAGCGCGGCAAAGACAGGCATGCCTGCCTCGACGCCAGCATGCCGCCCGTGGATTGCAGCCAGGCGCAGAACCCGCAGAAGTGCGAAGCCGCGCAAAAGGCCAAGGAAACCTGCAAGGGCAAGAGCGGCAAGGAATTGAAGAAATGCATGCACGATGAACAGCCGCGGAAAAAGCCGAAGCCGAAGCAGAGTCCGCCGGCAAGCTAGTGTGGCGGCGCGGCAAAGCGCAGAAGCATGTGTAGCATCGTCCCCGGATCAAGTCCGGGGCAGGCCATTCCGGCGCGGCCGCACCCCTCGATAGCCCCGTAAGATTGCAACCATGCTTAACATCGCCAATCTGTCGAAACGCCATCCCCATTCAGCGCAACCGGTTTTCAGCGGGCTCGGCCTGTCGGTCGCCGCCGGCGAGATCGTCGCCCTGATCGGTGAGTCCGGCGTCGGCAAGAGCACCCTGCTCAACTGCATCGCCGGGCTGGAGACGGCCGACGCGGGAAGCATCCTGGTCGGCCCGCAGGCGCAGGACATCGTCCGCCTCGATGAAGCCGCGCGTGCCGCCCTGCGCGCCACCCGCATCGGCTTCGTCTTCCAGGCATTCCATGTGCTGCCGACGCTGACCGTGGCGCAGAACGTCGCCGTGCCGCTGCTGCTTTCCGGCGTCGCCGCCGGCGACCATGCGTCGCGCATCGACTCCCTGCTGGCGCGCGTCGGCCTCGCCGGCTTCGGTCCGCGCTGGCCGGGCACCCTGTCGGGCGGCGAACTGCAACGCGTGGCGATCGCCCGCGCGCTGGTACACCGGCCGGCGCTGATCCTGGCCGACGAGCCGACCGGCAACCTCGATCCGCGCACCGCCGACGAAATCCTCGCCCTGCTGCTCGAACGCGTGCGCGAGGAACACGCCAGTGCCCTGATCGTCACCCATTCGCAGCACGTCGCGCAATGCTGCGACCGCATTCTGACGCTGACGCCGGACGGATTGGAAGGATGAACAGCTCGGCGTGGCGACTTTCCTGGTGGCTGATCCGCGCCCAGTTTCATTCGCGACGCACCGCCACCGCACTGTCCATGCTGGCGATCGCGCTGGGCGTGGCGCTGGGCTATGCCATCCACCTGATCAACGACGCCGCGCTGGCGGATTTTTCGCAGGCCATGAAAAGCGTGCAGGGCGAACCCGACGCCGTGATCACGCCGCAGGACAGCGCCGGCCGCGTGCCGCTGGCGCTGATCAACGAACTGGCGCAGGACGAAGCCGTGGCGCTGATCGCACCGGTGATCGAAACCCGCGTCCGAATTGGACACACATCCGGCGAACTCACCGTGCGCCTGATCGGCCTCGACGTCTTTAGCGCCGGCCTGCTGATGCCCGACCTGCTGCCGCGCCAGGGTGCTTCGATCTAGGGCGACAACATCTTCGAGGACGGCGTGTATGCCTCGCCGGCGCTGCTGGCCCGGCTCAACCAAAAACTCGGCGCTGGCGTCACGGCGACCCGCGGCGAATCGCGCTGGGCCACGCGCATCGCCGGCGACCTGCCCGCGGCGCGGCCCGATGACCTGCTGCTGGTGGCCGACATCGCCCGCGTCCAGGCGCACTTCGGTCCGGCGGATGCCGTCAGCGAAGGCCGCATCCGCCTCGCGCCGGGCACCCGGCTCGGCGACTGGCTGGCGGCGTGGAAGGACCGTCTGCCACCCGGCCTCGCCCTGCGCGCCGCCGCCGACAACCAGGCGCGGCTGTCCAACATCTCGCGCGCCTATCGCGTCAACCTCAACGTGCTGGCCATGGTCGCCCTGCTCACCGGCGGCTTCCTGGTCTTCGCCACGCAGCTCACCGCCGTGGCGCAGCGATCGACCCAGTTCGCCCTGCTCGGCGTGCTCGGCCTTTCGCCGCGCATGCGCCTCCTGCAGGTGCTGTTCGAAGGCCTGGCGATCGGCGTCCCCGGCGCCGCGATCGGCCTCGCGCTGGGCTGGGCGATGGCCGTGGCCTTCACCCGGCTCATGGGCGGCGACCTTGGCGGTGGATTCTTTTCCGGCAGCGCGCCGGTGATCGCTCCGCAACTCGCGCCCGCGCTGGGCTTCTTCGCCCTCGGTTGTGCGGCCAGCCTGGCCGGCGCCCTCTACCCCGCCTGGCTCAACCGCATGCAGCCGCTGGCGCAGGCGCTGAAGACCGGCTTCGCGCAACGCCCGCCTTCCAGCCGCGACGATTCGCCCCGATCGCGCGCCGGCAAGATGCTGGCGGTCGCCCTGGTCGGCGGCGTCGCGCTGGCGCTGACGCAGGCGCCGGCCGTCTTCGACCTGCCGCTGGCCGGCTATGCGGCCATCGCCTTGGTGCTGGTGCTGGGCATCGCCGCCGCGCCCTCGGTCACGCGAATGGTGTTCGCCGCCGTGGCGCGTCGCGAACTGGCCGCCGCGGAGCGTGTCGCGGTGCAGAACGTCGGCCAGGCGCCGCTGATGGCGCAAGTCGCCGCCAGCGGGCTGATCGTCAGCTTCGCCCTGACGGTGAGCATGGTCACCATGGTCGCCAGCTTTCGCGTCGCCCTCGATGGCTGGCTCGACGTGGTGCTGCCCGCGCCCTTCTACATGCGCAGCAAAGGCGTGCCGCTGCCGGCCGAATTGCTCGCCGCGCTGGAACGGCCCGACGCGCCCTTCGCCCGCGTCGAGCGCATGGCCGCCGGCACGGCGAGCCTCGATCCGCAGCGGCCGACGGTGGCCGTGCTGGTGCGCGAACTGGACCGCGCCGACCCCGGCGCACGCCTGCCCTTCACCGGCGAGGTCGTCGCCGCGCCGGCAGGCGCGATTCCGGTCTGGATCAGCGAACCGATGCAGGAACTGTATCGCCTGAAGCCCGGCCAGACCCTGCGCCTGCCGCTGCTCGGACGCGAAGTCGAGGTCTTCGTCGGCGGCGTCTGGCGCGACTACGCGCGCCAGTTCGGCGCCGTGGTGATCGGCGCCACGGATTACCGCGCGCTGGGCGGCAAATTCGAAGCCACCGAACTGGCTCTCTGGCCGCACCAGGGCGGCGAAGCCGCCGCCCGCGACTGGCTGGCACGCGAGGCCTCGCGCTACGGCATCGAAATGGCGGAAGCCGGCGAGATCCGCGCCCTGAGCCTCGACATCTTCGACAAGAGCTTCGCCGTCACCTATGCGCTGGA
>CAIZHL010000576.1 GCA_903932755.1 uncultured beta proteobacterium | reverse complement strand
TTCTCCCATGCTCGCCGGTGCCAAAGTCACCGCGAAAGTGATCGCTCAGGGCCGTCATCCCAAGGTCACCATTTTCAAGATGCGCCGTCGCAAGCACTACCAGAAGCACCAGGGCCATCGCCAGAACTTCACCGAAATCGAGATCAGCGGCATCGCCGCCTGAGCCCGACGAGCATCAGGAGCTAAAACATGGCACACAAAAAAGCAGGCGGCAGTTCCCGTAACGGCCGCGACTCCGAATCACAACGCCTGGGCGTCAAAAGCTACGGCGGTCAGTTGATTTCGGCCGGCAGCATCATCGTCCGTCAGCGCGGCACCGAGTTCCATCCCGGCGACAATGTCGGCATGGGCAAGGACCACACGCTGTTCGCCAAGATCGAAGGCACGGTTCAGTTTGCCGTCAAGGGCGCGGCCAAGCGGCGCGTGGTCAGCATCGTCCCGGCAGTAGCCTGAGCCTCACCCCTTCGCGCCGAAAGCCCTATCGGCTCGATAGGGCTTTCGCGTTTCTGGCCCCTGAAAAATCATGAAATTCTTCGACGAAGCGCGCATAGAAGTCCTTGCCGGCGATGGCGGCAATGGCGCGGTGTCGTTTCGCCGCGAGAAATACATCCCGCTGGGCGGCCCGGACGGCGGCGACGGCGGCAAGGGTGCCAGCATCTGGGCCAGCGCCGACCGCAACCTCAACACCCTGATCGATTTCCGCTACAACCGCATTTTCCGCGGCCAGAAGGGCGAGAACGGCCACGGCTCTGACCGCTACGGCAAGGGTGGAGAAGACCTGGAACTGCGCATGCCGGTGGGCACCGTGATCACCGACAGCGAAACCGGCGAAGCCATCGCCGACCTCGATATCGACGGCAAGCGCGTGCTGATCGCCAAGGGCGGCATCGGCGGCCTGGGCAATTCGCATTTCAAGTCCAGCACCAACCGCGCGCCGCGCCAGAACACGCCGGGGCAGGAAGGCGAAAAGCGCGAACTGAAACTGGAACTCAAGGTACTGGCCGACATCGGCCTGCTCGGCCTGCCGAATGCGGGAAAATCGACTTTCATCCGTGCCGTTTCGGCGGCAAAGCCGAAGGTCGCCGACTATCCCTTCACCACCCTCCATCCGAATCTGGGCGTGGTGCGCGTGGACGACAACCGCAGTTTCGTCATCGCCGACATCCCCGGCCTGATCGAGGGTGCCGCCGAAGGTGCCGGGCTCGGCCATCGCTTCCTCAAGCACCTGCAACGCACCGGCCTTTTGCTGCATCTGGTCGACATTTCACCCTTCGATCCGGACGCCGATCCGGCCAAGGATGCCAAGGCCATCCTCAAGGAACTCAAGAAATACGACGAGGCCCTGTTCAAGAAACCGCGCTGGCTGCTGATCAACAAGATCGACCTGGTGCCGGCAGACGAGCGCGAGGCGCGCGTGGCGGCGCTGGTAAAAAGCTACAAGCCGAAGAAGCACTTTGTCGTTTCCGCCATTTCCGGCGAAGGCTGCCGCGAGGTCTGCTACGCTGTAATGGATCACCTCGAACAAAATCGAAATCATGCGAAGGCAGATAGCTGAAGCCAAGCGCCTTGTCGTCAAAGTCGGCAGCGCGCTGGTCACCAACGGCGGCCAGGGCCTGGATCACGGCTTCATCGCCGACTGTGCGCGCCAGATAGCCGCGCTGCACGACGAAGGCCGGCAGGTGTTGCTGGTCTCTTCCGGCGCGATCGCCGCCGGCATGCAACGCCTGGGCTGGAAGACGCGGCCGAACGCCATGCACGATCTGCAGGCGGCCGCAGCAGTCGGCCAGATGGGCCTGGCGCAGGCCTATGAAACCACCTTCCTCGACCACGGCCTGAAAGCCGCGCAGATCCTGCTGACCCACGAAGACCTGGCCGACCGCACGCGTTACCTGAATGCCCGCTCGACCCTGCAGACCCTGCTCGAGCTCGGCGTCGTGCCGATCATCAACGAGAACGACACCGTCGTCACCGACGAGATCAAGTTCGGCGACAACGACACGCTGGGAGCGCTGGTGGCCAATCTGGTCGAAGCCGAGGCTCTGATCATCCTCACCGACCAGAAGGGCCTTTACAGCGCCGATCCGCGACAGGACCCTGCCGCCACGCTGATCAACGAGGGTCGCGCCGACGACCGCCGCTACGAGACCATGGCCGGCGGTGCCGGCAGCGGCATCAGCAAGGGCGGCATGATCACCAAAATCCGCGCCGCCCAGCGCGCGGCGAAGAGCGGTGCGCACACCCTGATCGTCAGCGGCCGCGAGCCCGATTCGCTGCTGGCGGCCAGTCATGGCCAGGACATCGGCACCCTGCTCTACGCCGTCGAATCGCCCCTCGCGGCGCGCAAGCAATGGCTAGCCGACCACCTGCAACTGGCTGGAGCGCTGACTCTGGATGCCGGCGCCGTGCGCGCCCTCGGCGATGGCCGCAGTCTCCTCGCCGTCGGCGTGGCGCGGGTCAAGGGAGATTTCGAGCGCGGCGCAGCAGTCGCCTGCCACGCCCCCGACGGCCGCGAAATCGCCCGCGGCCTGATTAACTATTCAAGCTCCGAAGCCCGCCGCATCGCCGGCCCTGGCACCCACGACATCGAAGCCCTGCTTGGCTACATTGACAGCGCAGAACTGATACACCGCGACAACCTGGTCCTGCTCTGAGCGGCAAGGGTTGGTTGCACCTGCACGGGGCATCTCCGCAGGCCTGAAAAGTTAGGTCTACACCAAAGCCTGAGACAGTAGCCCTTGCCCACGGTGGCCGACATGGCAGGGAATCGATTCGAGCACGACCCAGACGCTGTTTGCTTTGTGTGTGGCAACAGACCAACACAGCTGGCGGCGCATTGCTTCAATATCGAAATATTCGGGATTTTTGCGCGCGACCCCTCTACTATTCTGGTATTAGCCTCAAAAGGTGCGAATTTCAGAATCACCTAAAAAATTAATATCCAAGGAGAACGGGCATGACGCAAAAACTTTCCATGAAACTGATTCCGGCACTGATGCTGCTGGGCTTTGCCGGTGCAACCAGCGCGGCGGGTTTCGCCATCCAGAACCAGACCGGTTCGGGTACGGGCAACGCCTTTGCCGGTGCCGCGGCGACTGCCGAAGATGCCGGCACGATCCATTTCAACCCGGCCGGCATGACCAATCTGCCGCAGGGCCACAACATTGCCCTGTCGGGCACGCTGCTTAATCGCTCGATCGACTTCAAGAACAAGGGATCGACGACAACTCCATTCGCACCGCTCCCGACCGGCGACGGCGGCGATGCCGGCGGCACGGCTCTGCTGCCGGCGGGCTACTGGGCCTATGGCATTGCCCCTAACCTGAGCGTCGGCGTCGGCTTTGGGCCGACCTTCGGCAACAAGACCGAGTACAAGTTCGACTTCACCGGGCGCAATGCGGGCTACTTCTTTGAAATGGAACAGATCAACATCAACCCATCGATCGCCTACAAGCTGAACGATATGGTGTCGATCGGCGGCGGCATCAATTTTGCCAAGAACGACTCAACATTCAAGCAGGGCATTGCCTTGGCTGGCCTGCCGGGGTTTGCGGCAAACAACTTCCTTAAAGTAGTAGTTGACGATTGGGCTGTTGGCTACAATCTGGGGGCAAGCTTTCAGCTATCGCCGGCAACGCGGATCGGCTTGGCCTACCGTTCGGAACTCGAGTTCGACCTGGAAGGCAAGCAAAAATTTAAAGTCCCCAGTGTGGCTTTGGTCAACCAGGACGTCAAAGTCAAGCTGAAGACCCCGGCGAACTTCTCCCTGGCGGCTTCGCACAAGATGAACAGCAAGCTGGAACTTCTGGCCGACGTGACGTGGACCGACTGGAGTGTCGTCAAGAGCCTGGATCTGAAGAATAAGAACTCGGGCGTGCTATTGAATACCTTGTCCTATAACTTTGACGACAGCTATCGTGTCGGCCTGGGTGCGAATTACCAGTACAACGATCAGGTCAAAACGCGTTTCGGCATTGCCTATGACAAGACGCCGGTGCAGACCAAAGCCGATCGCACCATGACGCTGCCTGATTCCGACCGCATCTGGCTGGCGTTTGGCGTCAAGTATTCCTTGTCCAAGATCTCCTCGCTGGATGTCGGCTACGCGCATATCTTCTTCGATGACGCGAGTACGGCTCGAGTGGTGAACCTTCCTACGGTTCCGCCGGGGGTTACGAGGCGTCAGACCATCAACGGCAGCTTCGATACCGCCGCCGACTACCTCTCGGTGCAGTACAACCACACGTTTTGAGGGGCTTCAGCTCAAAATCAACGGCGCCCGCGGGCGCCGTTTTTTATGTTCACGCCAACGGCGCGGACAGTGTCTTCTGGCGGGTGTTGCCCTAGCTGGAATCGCGGCAATGATCGCCCGGGAGCCTGCCAGTCCCGGGCAAGTGCGGCGCTTCCGATGCTATCCCTGTGTGCGTCCGACTTCAGTCGTCCACGGGAACTCCGGACTACTTCGCCGGCAGGGCGAGAATCCAGTCGACCAGTTTCTTCGCATCAGCCTCGGAAATGGCCACGCCGTTGGGTGGCATCGCCACGCCACTTGACTCGTCCTTCCAATGACGGTTGTAGATCGAAGTGCCACCCATGATGGCCGCGGTCAGGTTCTTCTTCGCGTTCTTGTCGCCCTTGTAGCGTGCGGCTACCGCCTTCCAAGGTGGTCCCACCGGCTTGAGTCCTTCCGGACCTTTTGCGTCCAGTTCGATCGCGTGGCAGATGAAGCAGCCCGATTTGGTCGCCAGTTGGCGTGCCGCCTCGTCCTGCTTGCCATCGGCAAAAGCCGGACTGCTGGCGAGCGCTGCGACGAGCAGCAAGGGCAGATGGGTTGCGGTCATGCGTTTCATACCAACTCCTTAACAAGAAATCTGTTCAAAAACTCGACCGGAAACGCTTTGCGTCCCGGAATGAAGGGTTGCTCTAGCCACCAGCCACGGGGGGCCAGATTGCCAGCGTATCGCCTTCGACAAGTATACGTGAGTCGCGCTGTGCCGGCGGCACGAAACTGCCGTCGATCAACACGAGATGTACCAGTTTCTCGGGCAAAGCGAAGCGTTCGATGATCTGCTGTACGCTCGTGCCCTCCTCCAGGTCCAGCGTCAGCGCGTTGGTCTTCTTGCCCTCGGGCGGCAGGTAGTCCTGCAGGGTGGCAAACAGCTTGAACGTGACTTTCATGAAGCCTCCGCAGATCGCCCACCGGGGGACCGTAAGTCCAGCCACCCGAACGGGCGAAGCCCGCAAATATCGTCACCCCCTTCCTTGTGAAGGGGGCCGGGGGGATGGCCCTCTATTTCCCCGAAGGGGGCGCCAGCCCCCTTCATGCGGCTTTCTGCGCCGTACCCAGATAGGCCGCCATGAACTGCGTCGGGTCGGCCAACAGGCGGGCCTTCCACGGGCCCAGCGGCGCCTGGGTCTGTACCAGTCCGCGCAGGGCGCCGACATGATTGGTCCAGCCGATGCTGGTGGCGCCGATCAGCACGTCGCCCTTGAACTGCAGCGACAGGTAATGGTAGTTCGCTTCGTCGACCAGTTCGACGCTCGCGCCGCCCTCGTCCTTGCCGACACCCTGCCACTGGCCGAAAGAGGTCGAGATCAGGCCCAGGGTGTCCAGTACGTTGATCGCCAGACTGCCGCCGCTCGTTGCGCTTCCGCCGGCCATGTTGTGGGCGGCGACGCGCGCCTGATCGACGGCGTTGGGCTGGATCGCATTGAGTTCGGGTTGCCCGCTGTGGAAACCCACGGCTTCGGTGACATCCCCGGCGGCATAGATGTCGGCGACGTTGGTACGCATGCCGGCATCGACCGTGATGCCGCGCCCGATGCCCACGCCGCTGCCGGCCAGAAAGCCGGTGTTGGGTGCCACGCCGGCGGCACAGATCACCAGGTCGGCGGCGATCTCGGCGCCGGTGCTGAGTTTGGCCAGGAAGGCGCCGTCCTTCTGCTCGATGGAGGTGACTCCGGCATTGACATGGACGCCGACGCCTTTGTGCTCGACCCATTGACGGATCAGGTTGCCGGCCTTGGCGGTCATCA
>CAIZHL010000575.1 GCA_903932755.1 uncultured beta proteobacterium | reverse complement strand
GATGATGAAACACGCGAAAGGCGAATTGAAGGCCCGCCCCCCCATCCCCCCTCACGGGGGGCTACTGACCGGCTCGCTTCGCTCGACTTTCACCGGCCGCTCCGAACGAGTTATTTCAAGTTAATGCTCGCCAAACGCATCATTCCTGTCTTGACGTCAATGCCGGCCGCGTGGTCAAGGGCATCAATTTCGTCGAATTGCGCGATGCCGGCGACCCGGTCGAGATCGCCCGCCGCTACGATGAACAGGGTGCGGACGAAATCACGTTCCTCGACATCACGGCCAGTTCCGATGACCGCGACATCATTCTTCACATCATCGAAGCAGTTGCCGCGCAGGTCTTCATCCCGCTCACGGTGGGCGGCGGCGTGCGCCAGGTCGAGGACGTGCGTCGCTTGCTGAACGCCGGTGCCGACAAGGTCAGCATGAACACGGCGGCAGTGAACAATCCGCAACTGGTGGCGGATGCGTCGGCCAAGGTTGGTGCGCAGTGCATCGTGGTCGCGGTTGATGCCAAGCAGACCTCGCCCGGCCGCTGGGAAGTGTTCACCCATGGCGGACGCAAGAACACCGGGTTGGACGCCATCGACTGGGTGCGGCAGGTGGAAAGCCTGGGCGCCGGCGAAATCCTGCTGACCAGCATGGATCGCGACGGCACCAAGGCCGGCTTCGACCTGGCTCTGACGCGCGCGGTCGCCGATGCGGTGGGCATCCCGGTGATCGCCAGCGGCGGCGTTGGCACGCTGCAGCATCTTGCCGACGGTGTCACGGAAGGCCGCGCGGATGCCGTGTTGGCGGCGAGCATCTTCCACTACGGCGAATTCACCGTTCGCCAGGCCAAGGAATACATGCGCGGTCGCGGCATCGAGGTGCGCTTGTGATTGCACCGCAGGGCAGCCAGTGGCTGGACGATGTCGCGTGGGATGCGCAGGGCCTGGTTCCCGCCATCGCGCAGGATGCGGCGAGCGGCGAAGTGTTGATGTTCGCCTGGATGAGCCGCGAGGCGCTGGCACTGACGGCAGAAACGGGTCACGCCGTGTATTGGTCGCGTTCGCGCGGCCGCCTGTGGCACAAGGGCGAAGAATCGGGTCACACACAGAAGGTGCTGGAACTGCGTGTCGATTGCGACAAGGACGTGGTGCTCTTGAAGATCGAACAGATCGGCGGCATCGCCTGCCACACCGGTCGTCGCAGTTGCTTCTTCGACCGACTTGAAAGCTCCGGCTGGAAGGATGTCGAGCCGGTCCTGAAGGACCCGAAGGAAATTTACGGCGACAAATCCTGATCGGGTCAGCCGGCAATTCCTTCCTGCAGCGCCCTAGAACAAGACACCGAAAAGTTTTTTCAGCAGTTCTTCCAGCGACATCATGGTCAGCGCCAGCGGCACAATCGGGGCTAGCGTGGCGCCTACAAGCCGCAGCAGATCGTCCCTTTTTATCGGCACGATGCGCATTTCCCTCACCACCTGAAAACTGTTGCCCAGATCGGCGAGCGACTGAATGTCACCACTGCCAAGCAGGGGCTCATCGGCAGATGCGCCGCCGCGCAGCCATTTGGCATCGAACTCGCGTGCGTAACGCTCTGCCAGCACGCCGTATTCGCGGGATCCTTTGCGTTTCGCCTGCGAAAGCTGTGGCGCAAAAAACAGGAGCGGGCCGAGAATCACGCACATCATAAAAACGACCAGTACGGCAATTTCAACCTTGAACTGAAGCAGCTCGGCCCCGAGGAAGAAAATGCGGTTGGCGAGGTTTCCGGCAAGCAGGGCGCCATGCGCCACGGCAAGTACGGTGAAGGCATAGATCTGTCCGGAAATGAAACTCAGGCCACCGAGACGATCCGGATGCGTAGGAAGCAGGCTCAACTCGATGCGCG
>CAIZHL010000574.1 GCA_903932755.1 uncultured beta proteobacterium | reverse complement strand
TCGCCGTAGCGCCAGCGCCGACTTTTCATGGCGATGGAAAATTAATTCGAACCTGACCCCTTATCCTTCATTTCAAATGCAATCTCGGCATGGTTTCCACTTTCAATATCGGAGTGGTAGACGGTAACTTTTCCCTTCTTGGCGGACTTAAATCGAGAACCGTTTCCGCTTTTCAGTTCTTCGCAAGCGCCAAAGATTGGTCTTAACTCAGAAAGAGTGCGTTCAAATACTTCGTTCTTCATTCGGGCCTTTCTGTTCGGGGGGAAATAGTTTAGGAGGCATCCAAGGTCGATGCGTGTTCCAGAGCATGAACTAGATCGGGAGGCACCATGTGCGCAATGATGACTTTGGAAGGAACTGAGCGGACGGTACGGAAGTTCGTGGTCAGATTCGTATTCGACCCGACTAGCTTGCCCTTTACGACAATCTCGGGAACTCGATCTCTAGGAATCAGAAAGTAAACATACGGCGCATCACCAAGGTACTGTTCCTTGTACCGTTTGTCTTTTTCCCCAATCAGCAGCAGATAAGCATAGTCCTTTCCTTTATCACGGAAGCCAAGCACCTTGCTCCACGACCACCGATGTGTGTCTGGCGCGTTTAGCCCCGGAGTGCATAATCGGCTGTACTTGATTTCAATGCGGGTGCCATTTGAAAGCTCAAGATCATACGAGGCTGCATACTCAGTCAAACGACCGCCAAGTAGATTAAGAACGAGCCTCTCACCGCGTAAACCGGCCGCGATTGTGGGATGTGTCTTGAGATACTCCAGTTCTTCGCGTAGCTCTTTGTTCTCAGCTTCTAAGGCACGCACTTGAGCAAGGAGAGAGTCGGTAGATTCTGTCAAAGCAGGCAATCAGGCCGACCGTTAAGTCTGCTGCCGAAATGATGGAAAACAATCCATCAAATAGACTGTATAAAAATCCCGGCAATTCATGATTTTCATATTCACCAATGCCTCGTCCCAATTTAGTGGGGCCTAAAGTTCAATAGTGTGACCGGTACCAAAAACTCCGCATGCGCGCATGCCGCGTTGCGGACTGCTCCGGATTAGACAATTTATCCGGCATTTCCGCAAGGCGACGCCGTGCCGCTGGCGCCGACTTTTCGGCTCCGCATAAAAAGTCGGCGCTGGCGATACGGCGGACGGGCTTTGCTGCCGCCGCCGCGGCATTGCGGCGGGCTAGTTCAGATAGTCCAGCCGCAGCCGCTGCTGCAGCGTTTGCGCCTGGCGGAAGGCTTCCTTGAGGATCTGCCGGTCGAGTTGGTGCAGGCGGTCGGGATTGAGCCGGTTGACGGCCGCCGGGAACTCGCCGGAGACCTGGTTCTGCAGGCGCAGCCGCTGGATCTGGTAGAAGGCGGCAACCATGGCGGCCGCCTCCTCCACCGGCATGCCCAGGGCATGGCGCACGCCGCGCAGGCGCTCGATGGTGTTGGTGTGCGCCACGCCGTGCGCCAGCGCCAGTATCCTGACGGCATCGACGAAGACGCGGATGCCCTGGCCCTTGAGGTCGAGCGTATGCGGGAACTCGGCGCCGCCGCCGAGACGGAAGTCGCGCCACCAGGAAAGCGGCGGCTCCTGGCCCAGCGCGTTGGCGGTCATGGCGCGGAAGAAGGGGGCATTTCCCTTGACCTTGCCCAGCAGCCAGTGCTGCAAATCGGCCACCAGTTCTTCGCGGCCGTAGAGCGGGCGGAAGTCGAAGAAGATGCTGGCATTGAGCAGGGCTTCCGGTTGCGGCACCGCGATCCAGCTGCCGAACTGCCGCTTCCATTCGTCGAGCGACAGGCACCAGGCCGGGTTGCCGGCCATGACCTGGCCGCTGCACAGCGGAAAGCCGCAGGCGTCGAGGGCCTGATTCACGGCCCTAGCGAAGGGCAGGAAACGCTGGCGCAGTTCCTCCGCCTCGGCGTTCGACGACGCCGCGAACACGATGCCATTGTCCTGATCGGTGAACAGGGTCTGTTCCAGGCGGCCTTCGGAGCCGAAGACGATCCAGCACCAGGGCACGTAGGGCAGGTCGAATTCGCCTTCCACCAGTTCGATGGCCTGCAGGGCGATCAGGTCGTTGAGCGCAGAAATCCATTCGCACAGGGCCTCGGCGCCGCTGCCTTCGGCCAACCGGCGCGCGGCAAAGAGGCGCACCGCCGTGGTCTGCGCCGCCAGTTCGGCGATGCTGCGGGTGGCCAGGATGGCGTTGGCGAGGCTGGCCGAGTCGGCCGCCTGCATGCCGTACAGATCGCCCTGCGAGACGACGTTGAACAGCTGCCCGTCGGCCCCGGTCAGGATCAGGTGGCGCATGCCGCGGCGGAACATCAGCACGGTGGCCTGATGCACCGTGGCTTCCGCCGACAGGCTGGCCAGGCCGCCGGTCATGACGCCGGCGATCGGCCCGGCCAGGTCGCAGTCTTCGTTCACGATGCAGCGCATGGCATCGCGCAGGGTGACGATGCCCAGCGGCACCGAACTGGCGCCGTCGACGATCACCGCCACTTCGGCATCGCGCAAGTCGATGGCGCGCAGCGCGTCGCGCAGCGAGGTCGCCGGGTCCAGCACCACGGGCGGCGTCAGCGGCAGGTTGCACAGCGTCGTATTGAGGTTGACCGACGCCGCGCCGGCGAGGCCGGCCTCAGTAGCTGATGCGGGCATGGTAGGTTTTCTCGCTGGCTTCGCGTGCCTGGCCCAGGGTGCGGATGCCCTTCTCGGCCAGCAGCGGCAGCATCTTGAGGAAGACTTCAGCGGTGACGATGGCATCGCCCACCGCCGTGTGGCGGCCCATGACGGAAACGCCGAGGCGCTCGGCGATGGCTTCCAGGCGGTGCGTTTCCTGGTTCGGGAACAGCACCGCGGAGAGCAGGAAGGTGTCCAGCACCGGGCGGTCGAAGCGGATGCCGGTGGCGGCTTCCTTGAGTTCGAGAAAGCGCATGTCGAAGGCGGCGTTGTGCGCGACCAGCACAGTGTCGGCGACGAAGGCGCGGAACACCGGCAGCACCTGTGCGATCGGCGGCTGGCCGGCCAGCATCTCGGCGGTGATGCCGTGGATCTTGACGGATGCCGGCGGCAGGCTGCGCTGCGGATCGATCAGCTGTTCGTAGGCTTCGTGGCGCAGCAGACGGCGGTTGACGATGCGCACCGCGCCGATCTGGATGATCTCGTCGCCCGCCGAAGGTTCGAGGCCGGTGGTTTCGGTATCGAACACGGTGAAGGCGAGTTGCGCGAGGACGCGGTCGTCCAGCGCCAGGTCGGTCTCTTCGCTCTTGAACAGGTCGAAGTCGTAGAACTCGGGTCGGCTGTCGGCCAGCGCCACGCCGGCCGCGGTGACCACCGCATCCTGGGCGCTGATGGCGGGCAGCAGGAAGCGGAAGAAGGCCCGGTAGGCGGCGTGGTCGCGCTGGAACCAGACCTCGCCGCCGTTGCGCTCGACGATGTCGCGCACCGTCAGCGGCGACGACTCGCCGGCCACTGTCAGCGCGTCGAGTTCCCATTGCATCACGGTCTCGGTGCTCATGAAGACGCCGGACCAGATCAGGTCGACATGCGCCATCGCACCGTCGCGGCTCAGGCGCAGCTTGATGTCGCGGATCTTGTATTCGTCGCGCAGGCGCGCGGCGAAATAGGTCATCGCCTGCAGCATGGAAAAGCCGTCAACCTTGACCCACACCCCGGCGTCCACATCCTCGATGCTGACCTGCAGGCCGCAACGATCGGTAATGCGGCGGCGGGCGGCCGTCAGGAGATCGGCGCCGAGCATTTCTTCCAGCGGCCAGCGCGACTTGAGCACCGCGGCGAACGTCCGCGCCGCGGCCTCGACCCGCGTCGCCAGCCCGGCGGCTTCATCGCGCACCACGGTGAGGAAGCGCTGGTGGTCCTCGGCGCTCATGTCGGTGTAGTCGTAGAGCGTTTCCGCGGCGGCGCGCAGGTTGCCCACCGGCCCGCGGCTGGTCTCGGTCAGATCCTGCAGCAGCTGGTCGCGCGTGGATTCGCTGTCGAAGGTCTCGGTCATGTCCTCGATCATGGTCATGTAGCCGGAGTAGCCGCCGGCCGCTTGCGGCTCGTCGCCGGCAGCAGCCGCTGCACCCGCCTCCGGAATCGGCGCCACCAGCACGCGCAGCAGGCGTCCGGACTCGGTCACCGCGACGAAGTGGCGGTGCGCGCTGCGCCGCGCATCGAAGTTCTCCAAGGCGTAGGCGATCAGGTGGCGGTCGAAGATGCCGTAGATCGAACGGCCGAGTCCCAGCGCCGCCATGCCCTGCCCCGCCCCGCCGGCGAACAGGGCGCGCGCGCGCCGGTTGTAGAGCAGCACGCGGCCGTCCATGTTGCAGACGATGACGCCTTGCGCGAGTTCCGACATGAGCACGGCGAAGCGGTTGCGGTCGGCTTCGGCGGCGGCATTGGCGGCGCGGATGCGCGCGTCGATTTCTTCGTCGCGCGCCTGATGCTGTTCGGCCAGACGATTGACGGCGCCGAGCAATGACTGCAGTTCGCCGCTGCCCTGGATGCTGAGGCGGCTGGCCGGCTCTTCCAGCATCGCCCCCGCCTCTTCGGCGGCGCGTGCCGGCGGCAGCACGAGGAATTCGTGCACGGCGCGCAGGATCAGGAAGAGGAAGGCGCAGGCGAACAGGGCGACCATCACCACGGCGCCCAGGCGGCGCTCGAGCACGGCATCCATCGCGGCCTGCTCCTGCCCTTCCAGGCCGGAGGCGATGATGAAAACCGCGGCCGCAAGCACGCCGGCCAGGTAGGTGCAGGCGACAGCGACGGCGGCGACCAGCTTCATGCGGGAATTCATGTTGCGCTCCGCTCTCCAGACCCGTGACCGGCGTTCAATCCCTCTCGATCAGGGCCTTGACCTTGGCGATCAGGTCACGGGTCGCGAAGGGCTTGGTCATATACACGTCGGCGCCCAGCGCAAGGCCCTTCGAGACTTCGGTGTCGCGGCCCTTGGCGGTCAGCATCATGATCCGCAGCGTCTTGAACTCGGGATCCTGGCGCAGGTCCTGACAGACTTCGAAGCCGTTGCGATGCGGCATCATGACATCGAGGATCGCCATGTCCGGCCGCTCGCTGCGGATGCGCTCCAGCGCCTGCGCGCCGTCGTGGGCGACCACCACCTCGTAGCCTTCGCGCTTGAGCAGGAATTCGAGTGAAATGACGATGTTCGGCTCATCGTCGGCGATAAGGATCTTCGTTGCCATGTCTCCCCTCCGGCATCGGCATGCTGTTTTTCTAAGCGGGAGAATACACCGCGCGGGGTTCCGCGACAAACCGGCCGGCAGGTGGCGCTTCCACCGCGCCAAGCGGGGGCACGTGCCGTCCGCGGCAGGGTACCGCGGACTCAAAAAAGCCCACCGCGAAGGTGGGCCTGGATCTGCCGCGGTTTCTGCCGCGGCGCGCGGAATCAGGCTGCCGCTTGTGCCGGAATCTGCCTGCTGTGGTGCGTGAAGCGATTCCTGGCATCGACATAAACCAGATCGGGCTCGAAGTTCTGCAGCTCGATTTCGTTCATCGCAGCATAGCTGGCGATGATCAGCAGGTCGCCGGTGGCCGCCTTGCGGGCGGCGGCGCCATTGACCGAAATCGTGCCGGTGCCGCGTTCGGCGCGGATGGCGTAAGTGCTGAAGCGTTCGCCGTTATTCACGTTGTAGATGTCGATCTGCTGGTATTCCTTGATGTCGGCTGCATCCAGCAGGTTTTCGTCGATCGCGCAGGAACCCTCGTAATGCAGTTCGGCGTGGGTCACGGTGACGCGGTGGAGCTTGGACTTGAGCATGGTGCGTTGCATTGTCAGACCTTTCTCATGCAAAGGCGGC
>CAIZHL010000573.1 GCA_903932755.1 uncultured beta proteobacterium | reverse complement strand
CATTCGGGGCAAGGCCAAATAGGGGAGTAATGGCGTGGCCCGCGTCGCTCCCGGGTAGGCTGCTAGAGGCCGTCGGTAACGGCGGTCCCAGAGGAATGGTTGCCCACGACAGAACCCGGCTTATCGGCGGACTTCCCACCACCGCTTCGCGGTGGCGGGAAGTGCATGTGATGGACAATCCCCCCGGCCCCCTTTCCCGGAAAGGGGGTGACAAAGTTGGGCCGCCTTCGGCAGCTTTAGAAAAGTCGGCGCTGGCGAGACGGCGGCAGGGGTTTCGCGAAGCACCGCTTCGCGCCTGCAGCCGGTTGGCCGGCCCTGCGGAGCCGGACAAGGCCTTTGGTTTTGCGGCAGGGCTTTCTTGAAGAACCGCTTCGCGCCTGCAGCCGGTAGTCCTGCCCTGCATCGCCGGATCCTGCGAAAATGGCGCAAACCATGGCAAACAAACATCTGCTTCTGTTGTCCCTCGCCGGCTTGCTCGCGGCTCCGGCGGCACACGCTTTGACCGACCCCGGAGACATCCTCAAGTGGTGCACCCAGAGTTCCGCGGCCGCCTCGGGACGCTGCCTCGGTTACCTGCTGGCGGCGGAGGATGCTCTGGCGGCCGACAGCATCGAGGGCGTGCGCGCCTGCGTGCCGCGCGACATCGGCCTGCAACAGCAGCACAAGATCGTGGTCGATTGGCTCCGGGCGAATCCCTCGGCAACTGCCGCCACGGCGCTGGGGCTGGTTGCCCGCGCCTACGCGGAATACTTTCCCTGCCCCAGGTAAGGGCGCCCGCCACAAAACCTGAAGCGAAGGAGCGGCGCTTATCTGATCAGCAGCACCGGCACGCTGGACAGATGCACCAGCTTCATGGCCACAGAACCGAGCAGGGTACCGGCCAGGCCGCTGTGGCCGCGGGTGCCGATCAGGATCTGGCTGCAGCCGTGGCTATCGGCAAATTCCTTGATCGCCGTGGCCGGGTCGCCGACCAGCACGTGCAATTCGGGGGCAAGGCCGGCTGCGGTCAGTTGGTCGCGCGCCGCGGCGAGCGCCGCCATGCCGGTTTCGAGATGAAACTCGCGCAGCGTCTCGGCGCTGATGAAGCGGCCGATGTCATTGGGCAGCGTCATCTGCACGTTGATCAGCAGAATCTGCGGTGGCTCGCGCCATTCCGCGGCATGCCTGATGATCCAGCCTATGGAATGCAGCGCGACCTCGGAGCCGTCGATCGGCACCAGCCATTTTTGCGTCATGATGAACCTTTCGTGGAATCGCCGGCCGTCAGTTCGACTGCGGCGCGCGGTGCCGCCCGCAGCGCCAGCCACTTGCCGACGGCAATCACCAGCAGGGCTCCGGCGACGGACATCAGCTGCTTGGGATAGGGCAGGGCCGCAAACAAGTCGGGCGGCAGGGCCGGATCGCTCACCATCATGCCGCCGCCGATCCAGCCCAGCAGGGCGCCGCCGGCGGTGATGACAATCGGATAGCGGTCCATCAGCTTCAGTACCAGCTGGCTGCCCCAGACCACGATGGGGATCGAGACCAGGATGCCGAAGGTGACCAGCAGCATGCTGCCGTTGGCTG
>CAIZHL010000572.1 GCA_903932755.1 uncultured beta proteobacterium | reverse complement strand
GGCGTCTTCGCCGGCCTGCCGAATCCGCTGACCGTGACCCGCTACCATTCGCTGGCGATCCGCCGCGAAACGCTGCCGGCCTGCCTTGAAGTCACCGCATGGACCGGGGATGGCGAGATCATGGGCGTGCGCCACAAAGAGTTTGCGTTGGAAGGCGTGCAGTTCCACCCCGAATCGATCCTCACCGAATGCGGCCACGAGCTGCTGAACAACTTCTTGAAGAAAGACTGATCATGATTACTCCCCAGGAAGCGCTCCAGCGCACCATCGAACACCGCGAAATCTTCCATGACGAAATGCTGCACCTGATGCGGCAGATCATGAAGGGCGAAATTTCGCCGCTGATGGTCGCCGCCATCCTCACCGGCCTGCGCGTGAAGAAGGAAACGCTGGGCGAGATCGCCGCCGCGGCCACGGTGATGCGCGAGCTGTCGACCAAGGTCGACACGCCGCACGGGTTTGCCAACCGCGCCCAATTCGTGGACATCGTCGGCACCGGCGGCGATGGCGCGCACACCTTCAACATTTCCACGGCATCCATGTTCGTTGCCGCAGCGGCCGGCGCCACCGTGGCCAAGCACGGCAACCGCAGCGTGTCGTCGAAGTCCGGCGCTGCCGACGTGCTGGAAGCATTCGGCGCCAACATCATGCTCACGCCCGCCCAGGTCGGCGAATGCATCGAGGCCATCGGCTGCGGTTTCATGTTCGCCCCCAACCACCATCCGGCGATGAAGAACGTCGCCCCGGTGCGGCGCGAAATGGGCGTGCGCACCATCTTCAACATCCTCGGGCCCCTGACCAATCCGGCCGGCGCGCCCAACACGCTGATGGGCGTGTTCCACCCGGATCTGGTCGGCATCCAGGTGCGCGTGATGAAGCAGCTCGGCGCTGACCACGTCATGGTGGTCTGGGGCAAGGACGGCATGGACGAAATTTCACTTGGCGCCGCCACCCTGGTCGGCGAACTCAAGGACGGCAAGATTACCGAATACGAAATTCATCCCGAGGACTACGGCCTGGCCATGATGTCCAACCGCGGCCTGCGCGTTGCCGATGCCGCCGAATCCAAAGCCATGCTGCTCGAGGCGCTGGACAACAAGCCCGGCACGCCGCGCGAAATCGTCACCCTGAACGCCGGCGCCGCCCTCTATACGGCCAACCTGGCCGATTCGATCGGCGCCGGCATCGCCAGGGCGCGGGAAACCGTTGCCAGCGGCGCAGCGCGCAAGAAGCTCGACGAGTTCATCGCCTTCACCAAGAAGTTCGGCTGATGGCGGCAGACATCCTTGAGAAAATACTCGCCGTAAAGCGCGAGGAGGTCGCGGCCGGCAAGGCCGCCAAGCCGCTGGCCGCCATGCGTGCCGAGGCCGAGGCGCAGACGCCGGCGCGCGACTTCACCGAGGCGATCCGCGGAAAAGTCGGCGCTGGCGAGACGGCGGTCATCGCCGAAATCAAGAAGGCCAGCCCGTCCAAGGGCGTGATCCGTGCCGATTTCCACCCCGCCGAGATCGCTGTCGACTATGAATGCCACGGCGCGTCCTGCCTTTCGGTGCTGACCGACCAGCCCTTCTTCCAGGGCGCGGCCGATTACTTGCGCGCGGCGCGCGCCGCCAGTGCGCTGCCGGTGCTGCGCAAGGATTTCCTGGTCGATCCCTGGCAGGTGTATGAAGCCCGCGCCATGGGTGCCGACGCCATCCTGCTGATCGTCGATGCGCTATCGCTGGCACAGATGCAGGAGATGGAGGCGATCGCCTTTGCCCTCGGCATGTCGGTGCTGGTGGAATGCCACGATGCCGCCGAGCTGGATGTCGCGCTGCAACTCAAGACGCCGCTGGTGGGCATCAACAACCGCAACCTGCGGACTTTCGAGGTCAGCCTGGACACCACGTTGGCGCAACTTGGCCGAATTCCGGCCGACCGCATCGTGGTCACCGAATCCGGCATCCTCGCCCCGGCCGATGTGGCGCTAATGACATCGCGCGGCGTGCATGCCTTCCTCGTCGGCGAAGCGTTCATGCGCGCGCCCTCGCCGGGGGCGGAACTGGCGCGGCTGTTCGCCTGAATCGCCGAGCCGAAAGTCGGCGCTGGCGATACGGCGAATACGTAATCAGGCGCAGCTGTTCCCGGTCGTTTCCGGCACGCCCAGCTTCTTCAGGATCGAATCCAGCGGGCAGAATTTGGTGAAGCCGCTCTGGAACAGGTTGGCGCCAACGAAGGCGGTGAACCATAGCCACGACAGTTTGCTCATGTCCACCTGGCCCATGACGTGGGCGAGGACCAGGGAGGTCATGATGAAGAATCCGGCGACGATGCGAACGATTTGATTGATGGTCATTTGAAGCTCCTTTATTGGGGTTTGACGATGCGGCCTTGCATCGCCGCGTAATACAGAACCGGGATCACCACCAGCGTCAGCAGGGTGGAGACGAAGATGCCGAAGATCAAGGACAGCGCGAGGCCGGCGAAGATCGGGTCATCGACGATGAACAGCGCGCCGAGCATGGCGGCCAACCCGGTCAGCACGATGGGCTTGGCACGTACTGCGGCGGCCTGGATCACGGCCTCGGCGAAGTCCATGCCGGCGGCGACCTGCTCGTTGATGAAGTCGACCAACAAAATTGAGTTGCGCACGATGATGCCGGCCAGCGCGATCATGCCGATC
>CAIZHL010000571.1 GCA_903932755.1 uncultured beta proteobacterium | reverse complement strand
CGCCGACACCGGTCAGGCCGACCAGGACGCCGACGGCAAAGCCGGACAGGGGAAGCAGGGGGTTGAGTGAAAATTCCATGATGCAGTGCATCCTAAAGACTTCACATAGTCCTGAAAAATACTTGTTAAGTCTTTTCATAGAACAAAAAGTTATATACTTTCCACATGAAGCTTCAGCAACTGCGGTATCTGGTGGAAGTCGAGCGACGCGGCCTCAGTGTTTCCGCCGCGGCGGAGGCTTTGTTCACTTCCCAGCCGGGGGTATCCAAACAGATTGCGCTGCTCGAGGAAGAACTCGGCGTGACGATCTTCGAGCGCAGCGGCAAGCGCCTCACCGCGGTAACGGCGCCCGGATCGGTGGTGCTGGCCATGGCTGGGCGGATGCTCAGCGAGGCGCAGAACATGAAGCGGGTCGGCGCGGACTACGCCGCCGAGAGCAGCGGCATGCTGTCCATCGCCACCACCCACACTCAGGCGCGCTACACCCTGCCGCCGGTGATCCAGCGCTTCGTGCAGCGACATCCGGCGATTCGCCTGCACATCCAGCAGGGCAGTCCGCTGCAGGTGGCTAACTGGATTCTCGACGGCAGCGCGGATCTTGGCATCGCCACCGAGGCGCTCGACCGGCATGCGGAACTGGTGAGCCTGCCGTGTTTCCAGTGGGCGCACCTGGTGGTGGCGCCGCACGGCCATCCGCTGCTGGCGCAGCCGCCGCTGACGCTGGCAGCGCTCGCCGAGTTCCCGCTGATCACCTATGACGCGACCTTCACCGGGCGCTCACACATCGACCGCGCCTTCGAGCGCCAAGGTTTGCGGCCCGATGTGATGCTGACCGCCATCGATTCCGACGTGATCAAGACCTATGTCGGCCTCGGCCTGGGTGTCGGCATCATCGCCGAAATGGCCTTCGATGCCTTGCGCGATGACGCACTGGCTGCCATGCCGGCCAGCCACCTGTTCGAGGGCAACACCACGCGTGCGGCCTTTCGCCGCGATCTGTGGCTGCGCGGCTACGACTACGACTTCCTGGAACTGCTGGCGCCGCAACTGACGCGACGCACCGTCGAGGCGACCCTGAAGGGCGAGGGCGCGGATCCCGGCTTGTGACTCGTTCCGTCGCAAGACATTTCATTTGCCCCAAAGGCGGTGTTTGCGAAACGGGAAGCTAGAATGGAGTCAGTCCGGTTTTGCCGAACATTTCACAGAGCGAGGTTTGACATGCCCTACACGCCTGATCTTGTCCATGAACTGAATACCCTGATCCGCTTCGATCTGGAAACCAGCCAGCAGGGCATCAAGGTGCACAAGAACGCCGATCCGGACGTCATTGCCGCAACGCGACGCCTGCACGACAAGGGCCTGCTGACCCTGGCCGATGGCGGTTACCTGACCGGCCTTGGGCGCGATGCCGCGGAACACGCGCAGGCGATGCTGACCATCCTGACATCAAGCAGCAGCACTCCCGCGCCGCAAAAGGACTTTGCCTAGCCGTCTGCAATCGGCGTCG
Organism: uncultured beta proteobacterium; assembly: GCA_903932755.1. GTDB lineage: Bacteria > Pseudomonadota > Gammaproteobacteria > Burkholderiales > Rhodocyclaceae > Sulfuritalea. The sequence continues at coordinate 4,052 of CAIZHL010000571.1, read as the reverse complement.
GCCTGACGCCTAGTCGGCAGCGTCCTCTGCTGCAGTCTTGCCTTCCAGGTCGCGCAGTTCCCTGAAGAGTTCGCGGAAGGCGCGCGGCGGTTTGCCCTGTTCGGCCTCCTTCAGCGCATTGCGCCGCAACTGGCGCAGGTGCTGCATGTCGGCGCCGGGGTAATCGCGGCCGATTTCGCTGAACACCGCCTCGTCTTCCATCAAGCGGGTGCGCAATCGTTCAAGCCTGTGCTGGCGGATGTTCGCCGCCTCCGAAACGCCGTTGATTTCGTCCATCGCCGCTCGCAAGGGTGCCGAGTCGATGTCGCGCATGATCTTGCCGATGTACTGCATCTGCCGTCGCCTGGCTTCATGCTTGGTGAAGCGTTGTGCGTCCAGCAGCGCCTCGCGCAGCCGTTCCGGCATGTCGATTTTGGCCAAGCGCTCTTTCGACAGCGCCACGAGTTCAGTGCCGAGATCCTGCAAGGCGGTACTTTCGCGCTTGCGCTGGGATTTGCTGGGGCCGGAATACTCGTCCGGTTCGTTATCGTTGAATTCCACGGTTATGTTCCCGGAGCGTGCGAAGGGGACGGTATCCCCTAGTGGGATATCATTATAGCTTCGCCACCAGACCGGTTTCTTCGCATGTCCCAGGGTTTCGCTCATTCTCAAGAGGCATTGCGCGCATTGGCGCAAATGGTGCTCGACCACGCCGCAGCCAAAGGCGCCACCGCCTGCGAGGTGGATGTCTCGGAAGGCTTCGGCCAGTCGGTCAGCGTGCGCCGCCAGGAAGTCGAAACCATCGAGTACAACCGCGACAAGGGGCTTGGCGTATCGGTATATCTCGGACAGCGGCGCGGCCACGCCAGCAGTTCCGACTTCTCGCCGGCGGCGGTCAGGGCGTCGGTCGAGGCGGCGCTGTCGATCGCACGCTTTACCGCCGAAGACGACTGTGCCGGATTGCCTGACGCGAAGCTGCTGGCCACCAGGGCAATGGATCTGGACTTGTTTCATCCCTGGGATATCTCGGTTGAGAGCGCCATCGATCTGGCCCGGAGCTGCGAGCAGGCGGCGTTTGCCGTCAGCCCGCTGGTGAAAAACTCCGAAGGCGCCAGCGTATCCGCCCAGCAGTCGCAGTTCGTTTCCGCCAACAGCCTCGGTTTCATGGGCGGCTTCGCCACCACGCGCCACTACATCTCTTGCTCGGTGATCGTCGGAGAGGGAGATGACATGCAGCGCGACGACTGGTACGTCTCGCAGCGCGATCCGGGCAAATTTGTCGACGCCGCGACGGTGGGCGACTACGCCGCGCGGCGCGCCCTGTCGCGACTGGGCGCGCGCAAACTGAAGACGCGCAAATGCCCGGTGATCTTCGAGGCTCCGCTGGCAACCGGTCTTATCGGCAGTTTCGTGCACGCCATTTCCGGCGGCGCGCTTTACCGCAAGACATCCTTTCTGCTCGACAGCCTGGGCCAGCAGCTGTTTCCCGACTTCGTCCGGATCAGCGAGCGGCCGCATGTGCGCGGCGGCTTGGCCTCTTCGCCCTTCGATGATGACGGTGTCGCCACGCACGACCGCGAGGTGGTGACCGACGGCGTGCTGCAAGGCTACTTCCTGTCCACCTACTCGGCGCGCAAGCTTGGCCTGCAGACTACCGGCAACGCCGGCGGCGCGCACAACCTGCGGGTGCAACCCGGCCGGCACGATCTCAAGGGGTTGTTACGCGAAATGGGCAGCGGCCTGCTGGTGACCGAGTTGCTCGGCCAGGGCGTGAATTACGTCACCGGCGACTATTCGCGCGGCGCCGCCGGCTACTGGGTGGAAAAGGGCGAGATCGCCTACCCGGTCGAGGAAATCACCATCGCCGGCAACTTGAAGGAAATGTTGCGCGGCATCGTAGACATCGGCAACGACATCGAAGTACGCGGCTCGAAACAGGTCGGCTCGATTCTGATCGAGCGCATGACCATAGCGGGCAACTGACGCGCTGGAAGCGGATGGCGGAAAGCCGGTGCTGGCGGTACGGCGAAATTTTATTGAGGCAGAGATCGGTCAATTGCAGTCCTTCGTCATTCCGCTTGAGTGGTCATACAGACGGCTGGTTCGCCCGAATACCTTCCGGACAGCCCATGAGTGCTAGTCGGCCAATGTCGACCGTGAGCCTGCGCCTCATGTAGGGCAGCAATGCGCCGGATACCTGCTGTTCAGCCGCAGTTGGCGTTCAATGACCACTTGTCACTCAGGCTACAGCCGGACCCGACCCAAAGCCACCTGATGCCAAGACCCTATCCAGTGACCGCAGTCGATCGGCGGATTCAACCGGTGAATGCAACATACTAATGATTGCGTAAGCAGGGGGAGTGTTGCAGATGAAGCAGAGACCGAGAATCTATTACACGGAAAGCCAGAAAGCCTTGATGTGGGAGCGTTGGCGGAAAGGAGAGTCTCTTCAGCAAATCGCCCAGTTGTTTGATCGGAATCACTCATTGATACAACGCATTCTGCCCCAGTTGCATCGCTTCGGCCCTGGTGGTGTGCCCGGTGTCTTCTGCCAGAAGCCGTAGAAGAGGTGCATGAACTGCCCGGTTGGCACACTGAGCAAGAGCGGTGCCACGTGCTCGCCCTTCATCAATCTCATTACCTTGGAAATGTCCACCTCCTGCTGGGGGTTGGCGTCCTTGGCGAGGAGGGCGAACAGCTTGCAGATCCCCGGCAGTTGCTAGAGGCAGGCGTTCATTGCGTCCCCGCCCCACGAGGACGTGCCAACACCGCACGCTTCAGTCACGGCCAGTAGCGATTCCTTGTATTCCTGCGCCGACAACCTCTTGCGGAGCGAGAACACCCTCCTACGTGCCGAATACTCCAGCCGCGACTCGAAGTCGGCCTTGATCTGCCACGGACACGTCGCCCGCATGGTCGTCCCCGTTAGGGACGACGTGTACCCCGGAGGGCCTGTTGAAGTCCCCTATGACCCACCTCTTTTGCTTTGATGGCCCTCCCCCACCCATCGAGAAAGGGGAGATGCGTCATCAGAAACTACCACCACGCGTCAAGCAAGCAACACACCTGCCCGACCGGTCTCTTGCCATCTGGATGCGGACGCAGCCAATGACACCACCTCATCAAAGACCGCATGCCCGCCAAGGGTGTCACCGGCAACTGCCAGGCTCAATGCGTTCGACATGAACTGGTTGGTGTAGTGAATAGCCATCTGCTCAATCTGCGGCGACCATTGCCGAGGCAGACTCTCAACGTTGTCGCGGAACACCCGGCAAAACGATTGCAACCTCTCCTGCACCTTGTACTTCGCCGTTGCTTGCTCCCCGTGCTCCCGATAGCGTGCCAGCCGCATCGGCTCGTGCCACCACTGGGCCACCAACGCCATGCGTGCCCACAAGTCCCAATCAGTGCACCAACCACGTTCCCTGAACCCCCCCAACTCGTTAAACAACGACTTGCGAAATACCACCGCCGGGACCTGAAGGGGGTTCCCTGTGGCAACTATCTCCCCCCAGTTGGGTATAAATCCGGACCGATCTGCCGACTGAAACGTTACCTCGCCGTCCCGGACGTTCTCGTAGCCCGTGGAGACCACATTCAGGTTTGCTGTATTGACATGGGGAGACAACGCGGCATAGAAACCGGGTAGTATCCAGTCGTCATCATGTATCAGATGGACCCACTCCCCCTTCGCCTCTGCTACCGCCGCATTCCACGCATCCGCCAGACCCGCCTTCGGATGCTGAACGTAGCGGAAATCCCCTGCCATTCGTTTGCAGTCGTAGGCACCCGACTGGTCGCAGACGACTACCTCCATGTCAAGACCGTGGTGCTGCTCGTAGATGCTTCTCAGGCAATCCCGGAGCATCGGCCGAAAATCGTGAACCGTGACAATCACTGACCACTTCATCTGACACCACTTTCTTTAGTTGAAAATCATCGAGCAGCCCTTCTGTCAATCAAGTGGACTGTCGCTCCAGTTTCTTCCAGCCGACGAACCATCACAAACACAGAGGGAGCCGTTTGCCTGGCTTCTCCGATAAAGTTGCCGTTGGAATATTCACGAACCTTGT
>CAIZHL010000570.1 GCA_903932755.1 uncultured beta proteobacterium | reverse complement strand
TGGCCTCGATGAGCTTGAGCAGCTTGTAATGATGGGAGTCGGGGAACACGATAAACGGATGTCCGCAGAGCCTGTTCAAAGGTTGAACCGAAGTTTACCCGGCTGATCCGATATTGGCAATACCAATTACGCGGATTGTTAGCCCAAAGTCGTAATGTCCGCTTCCTCGCCGAATCCCATGTCGCCCCTGGACCGGCGGCGTCAAAGCGGGTCGCGCACGCGCAGATACCTCGGAAAGCGCGGCATGCCATTTTGCGTAAGTTCGCGATAGCGATAGGTGATCAACGTGCCGACCGGTGGCGGGTTGCGCCGCAGGGCGTCGCTCAGACCGGTGCCCAGGGAAAAGCGGCGACCGTCGGGCATTTCCATGCGCAGTGCGCCGAGCATGCCGGCGTACTTGCCTTTGCCGGGCAGGTGGGCGATGACCGTGGCCTCGGCATCCAGCCATGGGGTCAGCTTGAGCAAGGTGCTGGAGCGGCCGGTTTCGTAGGCGGCATCGGCACGGTGAAGCATGAGCCCTTCGCCGCCGCTACGGACAATATCGTGGAGATTTTTCTGCAGCGCGGCTGCATCGGGAACGCGAAACTGCGGGACAGCCTGCAGCCAGGGAAGATTTGCTGCGACGGTGACGGCCTTGATCTGTTCGACGCGGTCGCTAAAGCTGCCGGGGGCATCCGGCAACTCGAAGATCATGTAGCGCACGCGCCGCCATTCGGCGTCGTCCGGCGCCTGACGGCGGGCGATGGCCGAAAGCCGATCGAAGCTGCCGCGTCCGAGCCAGAGTTCGCCATCCAGTGGCTGTTTGGGCAAGGCGTCGATAAACCACCGTGGGGCGGGCACCGGGTTGCCGCTGCGAAACCTGAGATTCCTGCCATCCCAGATGGCGCGCACGCCGTCGAGCTTTTCGCTGACCCAGTAGCGCGAGACATCGATATCGTCGTGATAGCGCTCCGCGAGGACCAAAGCGGGCGGCGCCATTTCGGCGGCCCGGACCTGCGCCAGTGAACCGAGCGCCGCCTGGACCAGCAGCACAAGGGCAATTCCGCAGAGACGTCGGACTGAAATACGCCGACGCAAACCATCAACCACCATGTCGTGCCATGAAATCCCTGTAGGCCAGCGCGATGCCTTCACGCAGCGGGGTTCGCGCCTGCCAGCCGATCTCGCGCAGGCGGCTCACGTCGAGCAGCTTGCGCGGCGTGCCGTCCGGCTTGGTCGCGTCGAACACGATGCGCCCCGCAAACCCGACAACGGACATGACTATCTCGGCCAGTTCGCGAATGGTGACATCCTTGCCGGTACCGACGTTGTAGAAGCCGTCGGTGATGCCCTTTTCCATCAGGAACACGCAGGCATCCGCCAGATCATCGACAAAAAGGAATTCCCTCATGGGTTTGCCGCTGCCCCACACCGCGAGTTCGTTGTCGCCTCGCTGTTTCGCTTCGTGCGCCTTGCGGATCAGCGCAGGCAGCACGTGGCTGCTGGCCAGATCGTAACTGTCGTTGGCGCCATAGAGATTGGTCGGCATGACCGAAAAATACTTCGTGCCGTGCTGACGATTGCAACTTTCGCACAGCTTGATACCGGCAATCTTGGCGATCGCGTAAGGCTCATTGGTCGGTTCCAGGGGACCGGTGAGGAGATAGTCTTCCTTGATCGGCTGCGGGCAGTCGCGCGGATAGATGCAGCTCGAGCCGAGAAAACACAAACGCTGAACGCCGGCGAGCCAGGCGCCGTGAATGAGGTTGGCCTCGACCATCAGGTTCTGGTAAATGAAGTCGGCGCGCAGGGTGTTGTTGGCGTGGATACCGCCGACAATGGCCGCCGCCATGAAAATGAAGTCGGGCTTTTCCTGCGCCAAAAAGGCGTGCGTCGCGGCCTGGTCCAGCAGTTCCAGCTCCGCCCGGGTGCGGGTGAGGATGTTCGTATAGCCGGCTTGCTGCAACCGGCGGACCAGGGCGGAGCCCACCATGCCGTTATGGCCGGCGATGTAGACCCTTGCGGCGCGATCCATTATTCGTGACGATCCATGGCCTGGTAGCCATGCTTCTTGATCAGTTCGTCGCGCTCGGCTGCCTTGAGATCCTCGCGCACCATTTCGGCGACGAGTTCGGCAAAGCTTACTTTTGGTGTCCATCCCAGCTTTTCGCGCGCCTTGCTTGCATCACCCACCAGAGCCTCGACTTCGGTGGGCCTGAAGTAGCGCGGATCAACCTGAACTATGCAGTTGCCCAGCGCATCGTAGCCTTTTTCATCAATACCGCTACCACGCCAGGTGACGGCAATGCCAATCTCGGCGGCCGCCGCATTGACGAAATCACGTACGCTGTATTGCACGCCGGTGGCGATGACAAAATCCTCAGGTTCTTCCTGCTGCAGCATCAGCCACTGCATCTCGACGTAATCGCGGGCATGGCCCCAGTCGCGCTTTGCATTCAGATTGCCGAGGAACATGCAGTCCTGCAGGCCAAGCTTGATGCGCGCCAGGGCACGGGTGATCTTGCGGGTGACGAAGGTCTCGCCGCGAACCGGTGACTCGTGGTTGAACAGGATGCCGTTGCAGGCGTACATGCCGTAGGCCTCGCGGTAATTCACCGTGATCCAGTAGGCATAGAGCTTGGCCACCGCGTAGGGGCTGCGCGGGTAGAAGGGTGTGGTTTCCTTCTGCGGGCTTTCCTGCACCAGGCCGAAGAGTTCGGATGTGCTGGCCTGATAGAAGCGGGTCTTCTTCTCCATGCCGAGAATGCGCATCGCCTCGAGGATGCGCAGGGCGCCAAGAGCATCCGAGTTGGCGGTGTACTCGGGTTCCTCGAAGCTCACGGCGACATGGCTCTGCGCAGCGAGGTTGTAGATTTCGTCGGGTTGCACCTGCTGGATGATGCGCACCAGACTGGAGCTGTCGGTCATGTCGCCGTGGTGCAGGACGAAACGCCGGTTCTTCTCGTGCGGATCCTGGTAGAGGTGATCGATGCGGTCGGTGTTGAACAAGGAAGTGCGGCGCTTGATGCCGTGCACCTCGTAGCCCTTATCGAGCAGGAACTCGGCAAGGTAGGCGCCATCCTGGCCGGTGACGCCGGTGATGAGTGCTGTTTTCGTAGTCATTGCTTGCGTCCGTAGTTGTCTTCAAAGCGCACGATGTCGTCCTCGCCCAGGTAGCTGCCGGACTGGACTTCGATGATCTCGAGCGGTATCTGGCCGGGATTTTCCAGCCGATGCTTCACACCCAGCGGAATGTAGGTCGACTCGTTCTCGCCGAGCAGGAGTATTTCCTCGCCGCGGGTCACCCTGGCGGTGCCGCGCACCACCACCCAATGCTCCGCACGGTGGCGATGCATCTGCAGCGAAAGGCTGGCGCCGGGGCGAACCACGATGCGCTTGACCTGGAAGCGGTCGCCGCTGTCGACGCTGTCGTACCAGCCCCAGGGCCGATGCACCTTGCGCTGCAGCTCGGCTTCGCTGCGGCCGGCCGCCTTCAGGCGGCCGACGATGGTCTTCACCTCCTGGGTGCGGGCCTTGGGCGCGATCAGTACGGCGTCCGCGAGGTCACGCTGCTCGGCCAGAGCGTGATGTCCTACGGCCGGACGAATCCCGTGTGGCCGGAGGATTACAAATCCCAAAAAGGGTACACGGAGG
>CAIZHL010000569.1 GCA_903932755.1 uncultured beta proteobacterium | reverse complement strand
GGGCGACGAAGGCGCCAACGTGCTGACCGGCAACGCCGCCGCCAACATCCTCGACGGCGGGGACGGGGCGGACACCCTGATCGGCGGGCTGGGCGGCGACACCTACATCGTGAACACGGCGGGCGATACCGTCGTCGAGACTTCTGCGGTGGCGACCGAGATCGACCTCGTGCAATCCAGCGTCAGTTTCACCCTTGGGCACAACCTGGAGAACCTCACGCTGACGGGTCCGGCGGATATCGACGGCAGCGGTAACGGACTGGCCAACACGATTCAGGGCAACGACGGCGCCAACGTACTCGACGGTGGAGCGGGTGCCGACACGTTGAAAGGCGGCAAGGGCAACGACACCTACCGCGTCGACCTCAAGACCGTGGGGGCGGGTGCGGTGGCGATGGCGGCGCTGGAAGACACCCTCACCGAGAACCTCAACCAAGGCACCGACACCCTGGTCCTGCGCGGCACCGCTACGCCGGTCAACGCCACCACGCTGACCCTGGGCGCCAACCTGGAGAACCTCGACGCCTCGGCCACCGGCAGCACCAAACTCAACCTGACGGGCAACGCCGGCAACAACATCCTGACCGGCAACGATTGGGACAACATCCTCAACGGTGGCCTGGGCAACGACACGCTGATCGGCGGTGCGGGCAACGACAGCTTCACCGGCGGCGCGGGCAACGATACCTTCGTCATCGAACGGGTGGCGTCAATGGTCGCGGCGATCAGCGACTTCGAGGCGGGGATCGACAAGCTCGGCCTCGGGCAGACGGCCTACAGCGCCTTGTTCACCGGCGGCGCCCTCAAGGCGGGCGTGTTCGACAACGGCGCGGCCGCGACCACGGTCACGCAATGGCTGTTCTACAACGCCGGCAGCGGCGGGCTGTTCTACGACAGCGACGGCACCGGGGTGGTCGCCGCGGTGCAGGTCGCCACGCTGAGCCACAAGCCCGCCCTTACGGCGAGCGACTTCGTGCTGGTGGCGGGGAGTTGACCGCCGCCGATTCGAACGAACTCCGGACAGCGGCGCTCGAAACTACCGGATTTCGTTGCAGCGCAAATCGATGGCGTTCAGACAAACACCGCCGATACGTGCCCTGCACTTTCGAGCGAGGAGCCGCCTTGACGACAATCTCGATGTTGCGGCCAAGACGAGTCAGATATTGGTTGTGAGTTGCGCCTTGACCAGCATTTCGTCGGCGTTTTCGAGACCGAGGTCGGCATAGATGTTGGTGCTGCCATTTTCGATGCGTGTCATGTTCATTTTCCTTCCGAGTGTTGCCTGGCCAACTTCAGGCGCGCTTCAACGATGTCGATTTCATGCTTCGGCGTACTGATCCCCTTGTGGGATTTCTTCTGAAAGCAATGCAGCACATACACTGCTTTCTGAAACGAACCGTACCCTGACCGGCGGCAGCGGTGCGGATGCCTTCGTATTATTCGCCTTGCCCGCAACGACAGCCGAGAAGGTCACCGACTTCGCAAGTGGCAGCGACCACCTGGTCTTGTGGCATTTCGCGTTTTCGGTGCTGGGACCTGGCCCTCTCAGCCTCGATCCGGGTCAGTTCGTCAGCGAGCCGGGCGCCGTCGCGCACGACGCCAACGACTACATCCTCTACGACACCACGACCGGCAAGCTCTATTACGATGCCGACGGCAACGACGCGAGCGCGGCGGTGAATTTCGCCACGCTGACCGGCCATTCGGCGTTGCTCTCCACCGACATCTTCAGTTCGTGAGGCCGAACGCCTGATCCAGCCCCGCCCCGCGCGGGGCCGGGTCAGAAATCGCGCCGCAGCGTGATGCTCGCTATGGTGCGGTTGTAGTCGCTGAGGGAGATGTTGGAATCGTTGCGGGTCAGGCTGACCAGCGGGGTCAACAGCCAGTGTTTTTCCAGCACGTAGTTGACGCCTAAATTCAGGTTGTACTGGTTGTCCTGGCGCTTGGTCAGGAACAGCGGCCACTGACCGCCATAGCGGCGCTTTTCGTAAGCGAAGTTGGCAAACAGGGTGGTGTCGTGGCGCAGCGGCCGCTCAGCACCAAGTCGCAGACCATATAGATCGTTGCCAAGCCATGGCACATCGGATGCCTTCTCGCTTTCGCCGCCGAGATAGCCACCGACATAACCGATCCAACCGCTTTCGAAGGCGCGTGCGTAGGCGCCGCCGACGACCCAGCGATCGGCATCGCGAATGCTCTGATCGACGCCTTGGTAGGGTTGGTAGCGCAAGTCCGAATACTGGACGTAGGCCGTTACCTGTTCCGCCGCACTCAGGTTGCGCTGCCACTGGCCGGTTGCGCCTACGGCAGTGCGGTAGCGGTCGTTGTCCACCGATATTCCGTTGGCCTGGACGATGAAAGAATAGGTGTCCTGGTCGACGGTCTTGACCACGCCGATATTTCCATCGAGATTCCCCTGATTGAATTCTGTGTCGTTGAAATTGCCGCGATAGGAAACCACGGCGCCCGCCACCAGCGCCAGCCCGCCGCCGAGCGGATTGCGATAGCGCAGGCCGGCGCCGAGGGCGGCGAAGCTGTCCCCGGTCTTGGCCGCCCCGGGCCCGAACTGGACGACCACGCCGCCGAGGCCCGGGATCGCCTGGTTGCTGCTGCCCATGCTGGCATTGACGTTGTCATCGACGCCGAGCGTGGCCTCGACAAAACCCTTGAGTGAAGGTTTGGTTTCGTCTTCAAGACGGTCCACGGCCTCGAGGAATTTCTCGATGGTGCGCGAAACGGACGGCGGCACGCCCTGCCGTTTGACGTTTTCGAACTCCTGGCGTGCGGTCGCCGTTTCGCCCACGGCAAGATAGACACGGGCGATCTCGGCGCGGGCTCGCGCGTTACCGGGTTCGATCGCCAGCACGCGCTCGAGGGCGAACAGGGCGCGGGTGTTCTCTCCGGCTTCGAAGGCGGCAATGCCGAGCAGCAGGTCGAATTCCGCTTCGCCCCGGCGCTTGTCTTCCTGCGGCGCAAGCAGAGGATAAGCTTCGGCGCCGCGGCCACCGTCGATCAGCGTGCGGGCCTCATCGAGCAGGGCGTCGGCCCAGGCCGGCGCCGCGCCCAAGCAGAGCACGACGAACAGGGTGGAGAGCAGGACATTCTTGTTTTTCATGTCAGGAGCCGATCATCTCGCAAAGGCGGCGGCGCCGGTGACTCCGCCCAGCGCACCCGCACCGGTGAATGTGTACGTCAGGCCGGCACGCGCTGCGTTGGAGCCGAAGAAGCTGCCATTGATCTGCGCCGTCGTGCCTGCGCTGCCGCAGTTGCCGGAGCAGGCAACGGTTGCGCCGGCGGAGAACGCGGGGAAGGTCCCGGTCATGCCGGAATTGGTGATGGCGTAGGTGCCGCCGCCGATCGGAACGTTGAGCAGGGTCGCCACGTTCGCCGTGCCCCCTGCGAACTGGACGGTCAGGGAGCCGCTGACGCCGCCACCGATGGTGCCATTGGCAGCCGTCGGCTGGGTCGCGCCCATGAAGTTGTAGACCGCCTTGCCGGGGCCGAGGCCCTGGAAGTTGGTGGTTTCCAGCCCTGCCAGGGCGCTCGCCGGCGTCGGTAAACCCACTACGTAATGCGTATTTGCCACGGGGAGACCATCTACCGTACCGCCGGCCCAGCGCCCCCAGGCGATGGTGCCGTCGGTCATTGCCTCGGCTTGCGCGGTCGCCGCGTCGACGCTGGTGCCTCTATCGAAACTGGATAATCCGCCGGCCTGGTCGAAGGTGGCGGTGCCGGTCACCGCAGGCAGTGTGAACTCCAGCGGGGGCGGAATGGAAACATCGAAGCCCGCATAGACCACCGAGTAGCCGGGACCCGAAGGCAATGTCGGAATCGGGATGCCGCCCGTGGCGGTGGTCAGGTCGCCGCCGACGAACAGATTGACATTGGTCGGTGGCGGCGCGGCTGGCGACTGGCCGGCCTGGACATTCGTGTAGCCTGGTTTGGAATTGCTATCCGGGGCGAAGACCGACTCCCCCTTGCGAACAATTGTGCAACCGCCGTTGTTGCAGACTTCGATCTCGCCGGCGGCGGTCGATGCTGTCAGGCCATTGTCGAGTCGCGCGCTGTATTCCGTGCCACGAATGCCGATGGTGGCGACCACCGTGTCCATCCTGTAGGCTCGTTTCTCGGTGCGTCCGATCTTTCCGGTGATGGTGCGCAAGGCTCCCTTGAGCAGGCTGAAGATACCTAGCTCCTTGTTTGGTGTCGCATCGACGAAGCTATACTCGTCGATACGGAATTCGCTTTTCGGCTGCAGGAAAACAATGCCGCCATCGGTGAAGTTCAACTGCACACGACCTTCGTTGGTGACCACCAGATCACCTCGGCGCAATTCGCCGTTCTTTAGCAGAGGGCGCTGTGCGCCGTCGGCGCCGGTCGTCATGACGGCGCCGTTGACGAAAACGGCCCGTGCCGCTGTCTGTGCCTGTACTGTCTCGGAAGCAAGCAGACCGCTCAAAGCCGATACCAGCAATAACAACAATGTCTTTGTCATATCAACCTCCAGACCCAAATTTCGGAGCTGCTGAGTTTAATTATAAACATAAAATCATGGTTTTGCGGATATTGTTTGATGTAATTCACGAACAACCCGGTCTACCACCGGCTGCCACTGCCCATAGGTCTCCTGGCGCAGCAGCCGCATGCCCGGATACCAGGGCGTGTCCTCGCGTCCGGTCAGCCAGCGCCAGCAGCCATCGAAGCGCGAAAGCAGCCACACCGGAACGCCCAGCCCACCCGCCAGATGCGCTACCGAGGTGTCCACGGTGATCACCAGATCCAGATTGCGCACCAGCGCCGCCGTGTCGGCAAAATCGTTGAGTTCTGCGGTCCAGTCGGTGAGCCGGGGATCGGTCGTCTGTTGCGCCTCGCCCTTCTGCAAACTGACGAAGCGTACGCCTTCCACCGACAATATCGGCTGGATCATTTCGAAGGTGAGGCTGCGCCGCTTGTCGAGCAGGTGGGCGCCGGGGTCGCCGCGGCGCGGGTTGCCTGCCCACACCAGACCAACGCGCGGGCGCGGGTCGCCAGCCAGGCGCATCGACCACCCGCGCACCTGCATCGGATCGGCCCACAGGTAGGGCATTGCCGCGGGGACGGTGTCGAGATGCGTGCCAAAAGCCAGCGGCAGGCTCATCAAGGGGCAATGGAATTCCGTCATCGGCAGGCCTTGTCCCTGCGGCACCACCTGGGCGACACCGGGCAGAAACTCGAACAGGCGGCGCAGGGGCGGATGGCATTCGATTACCACGCGTGCGCCGCGCCGCGCCACCAGGGGCGCGTAGCGCACGAACTGCAAGGCATCGCCGAGACCCTGCTCGGCGTGCAGGATGATTGAGCGTCCGGCCAGCGGCTCGCCGCGCCACTGCGGCATGGGGAACTGGCGGCGGTAGCGGCGCGCCTCGTAGGCGCCTTCCCAGCGCCATTCGTATTCCCGCCAGCCGTTCTCGTAATCGCCCGCCGCCAGCAGCGCCATGGCGTAATTCAAGTGACCTTCGGCGTGCTCGGGGGCCAGTTTCAGGCAGTGCCGGTAGGCCTTCAGCGCGCCGCGCAGGTCGCCCATTTCGCGCAGCGTGCTGCCGAAATTATTCCAGGCGCGGAAATTCGTTGGCTCCTTAGCCAGCGCCTGCTCGAGCAGTGTCCGGGCACCGACCGGGTCGGCCAGTTCGCGCCGCAGGTTGCCGAGGTTGAGCAGGGCGCCGGCATGTCCCGGCGCGATCTCCCGCACGCGCCGGTAGGCCGCCTCCGCCTCGTCGAAGGCGCCGGTGTCGCGCAGCACGTTGCCGAGGTTGAGCAGGGCGCTGATGTAATCCGGGCGCAGCGCCACCGCTTGGCGATAGGCCTCGACCGCCTCCCGCGGCTGGTCCAGTTCCGCCAGCGCGTTGCCCAGGTTGTAGGCCACGGCGGGCTGGCGCGGGTCGGCGGTGAGCGACTGGCGGTAGGCCTCGACCGCCTCGGCTTGGAGGCCCGCGCCGGAACAGGCGATGCCGAGATTGGAAAGATAGACGCCGTCGCCCGGTTTGATCGACAGCGCGCGGCGGATGCAGGCGATGGCCTGGTCGTGCTCCTTGCGCGCGCCGTGGATGACGCCGCTCAGGTGCCAGGCATCGGGCTGTTCCGGTTCGAGATCAAGCACCTGTCGATAGGCCACCATGGCGTCGTCGAGGCGGTCCATCTGGTGGGCGGCAAAGCCATCCTGGAGGCGCTGCTGGATCCGTTGCTCGTCGCGCGGCGGCGTGGCGTGCGTCGACACGTGTATCAGGTCGGTGCGACTTTGCGGCGATGCGCCGGCCAGCATGTAGCGGTCGGCGGAGACCACCTCGACCGGAGGCGGCTGGTAAATGGCCGCGTCGGGTCTGACTTGCGTTTCGCCGCGTCCCGGCCACTGCGCCAGCCAGGCCGGCAGCGCCGCCGTGATCTCTTCCAGCACCGGCTCCCAGACGCTGGGCTTTTGCTGCTTGAACAGCCGCATGCCCGGATACCATGGGCTGTCGCTGCGCCCGCGCATCCAGCGCCATTCGCTGTTGAAACGGTTCAGCACCCAGGTCGGTTTGCCCAGCGCGCCGGCCAGGTGCGCTACACCGGTGTCCACCGAAATGACCAGGTCCAGTTCGGCGATCAGCGCCGCCGTGTCCGCAAAATCCTTCACCTCATCCATGCAGTCGATCAGCCGCTCGGTCAGTTCGGCCGCGACGGCACCGTCCGGCCGCGCTTTCTGCAGGCTGACCCAGGCCACGTCGTCGCGCATCAGCAGCGGTGCGAAAGCCTCCAGCGGGACGCTGCGGTAGCGGTCGCCGCGGAAGCCGCGCGAGCCGTACCACACCAGGCCGATGCGGGGCCGCGCCTCGTTTTCGAAGCGCCGGCCCCAGTTCGCCGCCGCTTCCCTGCCGGCGAACAGATACGGCACCTGCGCCGGCACGGATTGCAGCGTCGTGCCGAAGGCCAGCGGCAGGCTCATCACCGGGCAGTGGTAGTCGTACTGCTCGCGCACCGCCGGCTGCGCGTGCTCGCCGGGCACGACGCGGATGCGCGGATCAAGGCTCTGCCGCAGCAGGCGGTAGAGTTCGTTCTGCACGACGAAGGTCACCTCGGCGAAGCGCTCGGCCAGCAGCGGCACATAGCGGCTGAACTGCAGCGCGTCGCCGAAGCCCTGCTCGTAGTAGGTGATGATGCGGGCGCCCTTGCGCGGCCGCTCGCCCTTCCACTGCGGGCAGGGGAAGCGCGGCGGCTTGACTTTTTTCGCCTGGTCGCTGCCTTCCCAGCGCGATTCGTAATCCTCGAAGCCGCCCTTCAGGTCGCCCATCATCAGCCGCACTAGGGCGCGGCCGAAGCGCGCACCGGCAAACTTCGGATTGATTTCCAGCGCACGGTTGTAGCTGGCAAGCCCTTCCTCCAGGCTGACAAAGTCCTGCAGCAGGTTGCCGAGGTTGGTCAGCGCTTCGGCGAAGTCGGGTTTGATGTTCAGCGCCTCGCCGTAGCAGCGGCGCGCCTCCTTGATCTCCTCGCGCCCGACCCGGATGTTGCCGAGATTGCTCCATGCCGCGGCGAATTTCGGGTTGCAGCGGATCGCCGCCTCGAAGCATTCGATCGCCTCGTCGCTGCGCTCCTCCGCCATGAACAGCGCGCCGAGGTTGTTGTGGGCTTCGGCCAGCTCCGGCTGAAGCGCCAGCGCCTCGCGATGACGGCGGATCGCCTCGTCGATGCGCCCGGCTTCCTGCAAGGCGTTGCCGAGGTTGGTCAGCGCCGCGGCGAAATCCGGCTTGATGGTGACGGCCTGCTCGTAGGTCTCGATCGCGCCCTTCAGGTCGCCGCCGTCGCGCAACGCCGCCGCCAGGTTATTGAAGGCGTCGGCGTAGTCCGGTTTCAGCGCGATGGCCTTGCGGTACTCGGCGATGGCCTCCTCGCCGCGCCCGGCATCCTTCAGCGTGATGCCGAGAAAGTGGTGCGCCTCGGCGTCGCCAGAGCCGAGTTCCAGCGCCTTGCGGTAGAGCGTGATCGACTCGTCCATTTCACCCTGACGGCGTTTCATGCGGCCCAGGTTAGTCCAGGCTTCGGCCATTTTCGGCGCCAGCTCGGTGGCGCGGATGAAGGCCTGCTCCGCCTCCTGGTTGCGGTCGAGGCTCTTGAAGGCCTTGCCGAGGTTGTTCCAGGCATCGGCGAAATCCGGCTTGAGGCGGAGCACGTGCTCGAACAGCGGCAGTGAAAGCTCGAAGGCGCGATCCTGGCAGTGCGCCACCGCGGTCAGGTGCAGTGCATCGATGTTCTCCGGCTGCGCCGCCAGCACCTCGCGGTAAAGCGCCAGCGCCTGTTGCGTGTTTCCCGCCTGATGCACCGCGACGGCGCGCTGCATCTTCTCGCCCAGCGCCTGCGGCGAGATCGGAGCCGCCGCTGCGCCGGCCTTCGGCGGCATTGACTTCTTTGCCGCGGGCCTTTTCGAGGGAGATTTGCCGGCGGGTTTCGGTCTGGTGGCCAAGTCGCTCTTTCCCGTTCCCATCACGGCTCCCGGATGGCCTCGTCCAATGCCTTCGTCAGCGGCCATAGCAGGTAGGAAATCACCGTGCGCTTGCCGACGACGATCTCGCCCGTCACGGTCATGCCGGGCAGCAGGCGGTTCTTCGCGGTCATGCCCTTCAGGCGCGTGCCACCCAGGGCGATGCGCCCCAGGTAATAGGCGTCGGCACCGGTCGCCGCGCCGGCGGCGCCGCCTGCCTGTTCCCGGCGGAAGGCGTCTTCGCTCAGGGTCTGCACGCTGCCCGGCAGCGTGCCGTGCAACTGGAATGGAAATGCATCCAGCTTGATGCGTGTGGCATCTCCCAGCTTGACGTAGCCGATGTCGCCGGACTCGATCTGCACCTCGGCTTCCAGTTGGGCATCCAGCGGTACCAGCGTGAACAAGGGCTCGGCCTCGCGCACCACTGACCCGGTGGAGCGCTTGGCAATCTCCAGGACCACGGCATCGACCGGCGCGGTCAGAACCACCAGCCGGCTGCGCTTGTCGGCTTTCTGGAGTTGCTCCGTCGCCGCATCGCGGTCGCGCTGGGTAGTGAGCAGCTCTTCCATGGATTTCTGTCGCCAGCTATTCACGAAGGCCGCCCGTTCCGCTTCGGCGCCCGCCAACTCGCGACGCACCTCGGCTTCTCTGTTGCGGGCCTGCTGCAAGTCGCGCTCGACCTCCAGACGCTTTTCGCGGGCTTCGTACAAGCGCACCGGAGCGCCGAACTTCTGATCCACCAGCTTCTGTTGCATGGCCTCGATTTCAAGCAGGGACTTGACCCGGGCATCGAGCACCTCCTGGTCGCGCTTGTTGGTCAGTTGCACCGCCTTCAGGCGTTCCACGGTTTCGGTCATCTTGGCCAGTTGGCTGCGATAGTTGGACTGCTTCTCGACGGCCAGTTGCGCCTGAAGACGGCCATCTGCGTTGCCGGCCCCGGCGACCGGCTTGCCTCCGGCGAGTTCCATCTCCAGTCGCTTGGCCTGTGTATCAAGGCTCTGGTGGCGTGCCTGCAATTGCGCCAGGTCGGCGCTGGTGAATGTCGGGTCCAGCGTGGCGATCTTCTCGCCCTTCTTTACCACCTGGCCGACACGTACGTCGATGCTCTGGACTATCGAGGTCTCCAGCGGCTGCACGACGATGTTCGGCAGCGGCGTCACCAGGCGGCCGCGCGCCACCACGATGCGGTCCACCTCGGAGATGCTGGCCCAGAGCAGGAAACTGAATACCATCGCCGTCAGCACGTAGAGCGTCATGCGCGCGGCGGGTGGCAGCGGGCGGCGCTCGATCTCGTCGGCGTCGGGCAGGAACTCGATCGCCGTTTCGCCTGCGCGCGCGTCCGCCGGCGCAGGCGCCGGTGCGGAGGGGAGCGGCCCCGGCGGACGCGTCACAGATGGGCGGTCTGCTGGTTCCATAGCTGCTGGTAAGGCTCGCACCGGGCGAGCAGGTCGGCATGACGGCCGATATCGGCGACGCGCCCCTGCTGCATGATGATGATGGCGTTGGCATTGACAAGGGTCGACAAGCGGTGGGAGATCATCACCACGGTGCGGCCGACGGCGATGCGCGACAGATTGCGGATGAAGATTGCTTCGCTTTCCGGGTCGAGCGCGCTGGCGGCCTCGTCGAGGATCAGGATGCGCGGTTGCGAGAGCAGTGCGCGCGCGATCGACAGGCGCTGCTTCTGGCCGCCGGAGAGGTTCGCCGCATTCTCCTCGAGCAGCGTTTCGTAGCCCTGCGGCAGGCGCTCGATGAATTCGTCGGCACCGGCGGCCTGCGCCGCCGTGACGATGTCCTCGAAGGACGCGTCGGGCCGCGCCGCGGCGATGTTCTCGCGCACCGAGCCGCGAAACAGGAAGTTGTCCTGCAGCACGACGCCGATCTGGCGGCGCAGATGCGAAAGGTCGATTTCGCGCGCATCGACGCCATCGAAGCGCACGATGCCCTCCTGCACCGGGTACATGCCCTGGATCAGGCGGGTCAGCGTGGTCTTGCCCGAGCCGCTGCGGCCGACGATGCCGACCACGCTGCCGGCCGGGACGGTGAAGTCGGTGCGGTCGAGCGCCGCCACGCTGGCGCCGGGATAGCGGAAGGTGACGTTCTCGAAGCTGATCTCGCCCCTTAGCTGCGGGCGCAGGCCGCCGGCGCCCGCGCGGCCTTCCGGCGGCCGGTTCATCACCTCGCCGAGCATGCTCACCGACAGCGCGGTTTCCTGATATTCATGCACCAGCGAGACGATCTGCACCAGCGGCGAGACGACGCGCCCCGAAATCATCTGGAAGGCGATCAACGCGCCGACCGTCAACTGCTGCGAGAAGACATCCTGCGCGCCGATGACGATGATCGCCACCGACATGAGTTTTTCCAGGAAGGACACCAGTGTGTGGGCGGTGATGGAGATGCGGCCGACGCGGAAATGCATGGTGATCGCTTGCGCCGCACGCTGGTCCCATACCTTGCGCTGGGTCGGTTCGAGCGCCAGGGCTTTCACCGTGCGCATGCCGTGGATGGCTTCCACCAGCAGCGCCTGGCGCTCGCCCTCGGCCTGGTACAGGTCCTTCAGGCGGCGCTGGAAGGACGGAATCAGCGCGGCCACCACCGCCGCGATGGCCAGCGTGAACAGCAGCGTCACCACCGCCAGCTTGGCCGAATAGAAGAAGAGGACAGGCAGGAAGACGACCAGCGCCGTGGCGTCGAGTGCCGTGAAGAACAGTTTGCCGGTGAGGAAGGCGCGGATACGCTCGACCTGCTGCATGTGGCGCACGATGACGCCGGCGGTGGCCGTCTCGAAGTAGTCGATGGGCAGCGACAGCAGATGGCCGAAGGTGCGCCGCGCCAGCCGCATGTCGATCTTGTTGGTCGCCGCCAGGGTGAGGAACTGGCGCAGGAAGCCGAACACGCTGTCGAAGATCAGCGCGATGACGATGCCCACCGCCAGCACCCACAGCGTCGACGTCGTCTGATGTACCAATACCTTGTCGATGATGAGCTGGAAGAAGATCGGCGAGGACAGCGCGAGGACATGCAGCACCATCGCGCCGATGGCGATGTCGCGGAAGGCGGCTTTCTGCTTGAGGATTTCCGGGATGAACCAGCGCAGGCCGAAGGGCTGGTTGGGGTCGTTCAGCGCATAGCTGCGCTTGAGGAACACCAGTTCGCCGTCCCAGCGGCCGCAGAACTGGTCACGGCTGATGAGCATCACCTGCGCGTTGTCGGCCAGCGGATCGAGGATCGCCACCTTTGCCTCGCCGCCTTCTTCCTCCTTGCGCACGCCGACCACGATGACGGTGTTGCCGTTGGACAGCCGCGCCGCCAGCGGGAACACGCCGGAAAGCCCGATCAGGGCGTCCCAGCCCAGCTTCTCCGCCTTCGCCTTGAGGCCGAGATCGCCGGCCATGCGCAGGAACAGCGCCTGCGAAGGCTCCTCAGTGCCGAGGGCGTAGTCATGGATCAGCCGCTCGGGATTGACCTGCAGCCCGTGGTGCTGGGCGATCGCAGTCAGGCACTGGACGGCGGTGTGGGGGAAGCGTTCTTCCATTCAGGGGCGACGCGCTTAACGGTCCTCGGACGCGGGAACAAGCACGGCCGGGCCGACGGGGACCGTTGGCCTCAATTGAAGTTGGGCGAGGAAGGCTTCGTTCCCTTCTTCTCTTCCACCGCCGCGACCGGTGCGGCAGCCGGCACGGCTGCCACCGCCGTCTCCGTGCCGCGCTGCGTGACGATGCCGGCCACCATCAGTTTCTTCATGACGTCCTCGCAGAGCGCGAACGCCCGCAGGAAGCCGTCGATGGGCATGATCAGGCGCTGGCGCGACTCGAAACGCGGCTGGTTGCCCTGGCCGCCGGTGTCGGGCGCCAGTGTGGCGAGGTCGATGCGGATCAGGTTGCCGGTGACGGCGATGCCGTTGAAGGTGTCGGCGAAGATGTCGTTCTGGTTCATCAAAAACTCCCTGGTTCAAGAAGACGCTGCCCACCGAGGGGCGGGCAGCGATATGAGTCTAAAAGCTTGGCCATTCTCAATCCCGCGAAGGAATGACGCTGCGGGCTTCGATACGGAGCGGCAAGCCCAATAGCATCTGATAACCTCCGTACTCCCGCCTCGAATATTAACTGTATAGCGTCGTGACGAACGAATTCCAGTTCGATTCGGCGACGAATCGATAGTTGCCGGCGTTGTAGTCGGGCGCAGCGGCGCCGGCTGCGCCGGAAACGAACACCGAGAGATTGCCGTCGCTGCCCACCGATACATCCAGCGCGGCGACCAGGGCCTGCGCGGACGCCTCGATATCCCCGCCGTTGATCGTGGGGTCCGCATCCAGCGCCGTCATCAGGCCGCGCACGTCGACCAGGCTGGCGTCGCCGGTCAGGCGGTTGGCGTTAACGGCGGTCTGGATCGCCGTGCGCTCCGTGGCGTCCATGTCTGCGCTGGCGCTGACGAAATTGCCCAGCGCCGTGACCAGGGCATCGACCTTGCTGCTGTCCAGGTTCTGCAGCGTCGTGCCGGCATTGAGACCGTAGTAGGCGTAGTAGCTGCTCTTCGCCGCGGACGCCAGCATGGTATCGCTCATGGCAGGATCTGCCGCCAGCTTGAGCAGCCAGCCGGCGTAATCCCAGCCGTCGGCACGGGACAGGGTTTCCGGCGCCACCACGTAGTCGGCCTGGTCGCGTACTTCGCGCAATTGCTCGATGTTGGCCGACAGGTTGCTGTCGAAACCCAGCAAATCCACCTTGCCGATCGTCGACTGGTCGATGGCGCGGTTCAGCTCGCCGGACGAAAGGCTGGCGCGTCCGCTGCTGAAGTCCACCGCCGTGCCGGTGAGCCCGCCACCGTTGCGATCCCACACCACCAGGGCATAGTTGTCGGCCCGATAGTTGGAGGCGCTCCAGTCGATGAACTCGGTCAGCGTCGCCGGATCGCCCATGTTGCGTTCCGTCACCGTGGTCGAGATCGCCGTCAGCGTGCTCTTGAAGGTTGCCATGTCGATGTCGTAGCCGAGCTTGCCGCGCCTGGTGTCGGCGCTGCCGTTGCTGTCCCACATCACCACCACGTTGACGCCACTCGGCATCAGCACCGATTCCATCTCGTTGAGGTCCTTCAGGGCGTACGGCGCCTGGTTGCTGTCTGCCGCGACGTAGATCATCACGGTCCACTTCGCGTTGGGCGCCGAGGTCGCCGGCGGCGTGCGCAGCGTGAAATCGGCGGCGGCGAACTGGCCGAGCGGATCGCGCGCGGTGAGCCGGATGTCGAGATCGCCGGTGGCCGCCGGCGGCGTACCGGAGAAGGTGCGCGTGGCGGCATTGAAAATCAGCCAGCTCGGCAGTGCCGTGCCGTTGCCCAGCGTGGCCGCAAAGGTCAGTTGCTCCGAGGCGGCATCGGCGAACACGTTGCTCGGCAACTGGAAGCGGAAGCTCTGGCCTTCGCGCGCCTCGAGGTAGTGCTGATCAAGATGGCTATCGTAGCGGAGGTAGCCGGAAGGCACTGCTACGACGGCTCCACCCGTGGAAAGCGACACAGCGTAACTTCCCTTTTCCCCGCCTTCGCCACTCGCGGCAATGTAGTACGTTCCGTCTGCCGACGCCGTGTAGGTGAGCCGCGTTTCGGTGCCGAGCAAGTCGTTGCTCAGGGTAACCCCGGCGGAAACCGCCGCGCCGGAGCTATCGTAGAGCGCCAGGGTCGGGTCCGTCAGCGTGCCAGCGCCGGACGGGCCGCCTTTGACGTCGAACTGGTAGGTCGTGCCGCTGGTCAGAACGACCCCGAACCAATCCTCATCGCTACCGACATTGATTGATCCGGTGGCATATCCGCCGACTGCCAACGTACCGGTAGTAGCGGTGGAGCCCGCAAAATCGTCCGTTGTGGTCGGATCGGTCGTCGGCACCGCGTTGTTGCCAGAGGAGAGCGACAAAGCGTAGCTGCCTGTCTCACCGCCCTGGCCGCTGGCGGCGATGTAGTAGGTGCCGCTGGCATCCGGTGTGAAGCTGACGCGGGCGTCGGTTCCGGCGTAGTCGTTGACGAAGCTCGCCCCCGCCACCGCCGTGCCGCCGCTGTCATAGAGGCCGAGCAGGATCGGATCGGCAAGCGTGCCGGCGCCGGACGTGCTGACCCCCTTGAGGTCGAAGCTGTAGCTTTGGTCGCTGGTCAGCGCCACGCCGAACCAGTCGACGTCGCCCGGCGCGTTCACCGCGCCGCGGACGAAGCTCCCGGCGGCCAGCGTGCCGGTGGTCGCGGTCGACGCGGCGTAGTCGTCCGGGGCGGCGCTGGTGCGGATGACGAAGTCGTCGTAGGTGGACAGCGAGCCGTCGCTCGCCTGTACCCGCACCACGATGTCCGGCGCCAGGGCGGGCGCCGCGGTGGAAATGAACATGCGCGCCGTGGCATCGAAGCTCAGCCAATTTACGCCGGCATCGGCCAGTTCCTGCTGGTTGGCCCAGGACAACGCCAGGTTGGCGCCCTCCGGATCGCCGAAGCTGTTCCACGGCAGGCGCAGCGCGAAGCCGTAGCCCTCCGTCACCGTCTGGTCCGCGATTGCATTGACCACCACCGGCGACTGGTTGGTATTGGTCAGCGTCACACTGTAGGTGCCGGTGGCGTTGCCGTAGCCAGCCGCGGCAATGTAGTAGGTGCCGGCCGCGGCGTTGAACACCACCCGGGAATCCTTGGTGGTGCCGTCGGCGTCGTCGTTCGAGGTGCCGGCGATGAGGTCGCCGCTGATGTCGTAGATGCCCTGGATCAGCGCATCGGCAAGCTTGCCGGTGGTCCCGGTGCCCTGTTCGCGCACGATCCAGGTGCCCGCGCTGAGGGTGACGCCGAACCAGTCGACATCGCCAGCCGACTCGATCGATCCGGTGACGGTCGCCGTGGTCGCGGCGAAAGTGCCGGTGCCCGCCGCCAGCGTGGAGCGGTAATCGTCGGCACCGGCGGCGAGGCTCAGGGAATAGTTGCTGCTGGTGGCCGCCGTCGCCTGGGAAACCTGCACGTAGTAGGTGCCGGCGGTCAGGCCGTCGGCGCCGAACAGGCCGTTCGGGCTGGCGATGGTCTGCTGGCCGCGAACCGTCGTGCCATCCGCGTTGTAGATCGTCAGTTGGGCGTCGGCGCTCAGACCCTGCACGCGGGCGCGCAGGTTGGAGGCCGTGGTCACCGCGAAGCGGTACCAGTCCTGCGTATCGGTGTCGCTGAAATAGTCTGCATAGTTCGTTGCCGCCGTGCCTACAGTGACGATACGTGCGGCGGAGGCCGAGTTGCCGGCCAGATCCGTCGGCGCCGTGCCGATCTTGCTGGTCAGGGTGAGCGTGTAGTTCGTCTCGCCCGCCACCTGCAGGACATGGGCGTAGTAGATACTGCCCGCCGTCAGACCATTGACCGTCAGGCTCTCCGCGGTGATGCCCGCGGCATTGCTCTGGGCGATCACGTTACCGCCGATGTCGAGCAGCTCGATGTCGGCATTCGAGCCCGCACCCAGGCCCGTGAGCGACAACGTCACATTGATGCCATAGAGCGAAGCGGCAGCAGTCGGAGTGAATTGGAAATAGTCGTCGCGGTCAGACATGCCGACGAAGTCGGTCTTCGTCGCCGTCACCGCCGTGGCGGTGCTGGTGGCCGTGATGGTGGCGGCGGCCGCGGTGCCGATGTTGAGGCTGCCCGGCGTACCCGTCGTATTGTTGTTGTCGGGCGCCCGGTTGGCGTAAGCCTGCAGCGACAGGTTGTAGGAAGTGCCCTCGGCCGCCGGCTGCAGCACGTGCACGTAGTAGGTGCCGGCGCCCAGGGTGGCGGCGAAGGCCTCGTCTTCCGTGCCGGCGGTGGTGCCGGAGGTGACGAGCGACAGCGCGGCGGTCGTCGTCCCGGTGGCCGTCCGCTTGTACAGCTCGACGTCGGCGTTGGCCGACATGCCGGCCAGGCCGGCATTGAAGATGTAGTCGGAGGGCAGCGTGGGCGACGCCAGCACGAAGCTGTACCAGTCGTGGGTGTCGACGGTGGTGCCGTAGCCGATGGCTTCGGTCGTCACCAGCGGCGTCGCGCCCACGACCAGCGCTTTGGCCGAAGTGAACACATTGCCGGCGCCGTCGGTCGGATTCGGCGTGGTGGCGCCCATGGTCAGGCTGTAGCTGGTCGAGCCGGACTGGGCATAGACCTTGAGGTAATAGGTGCCGGCGGCCAGGTTGTCGAAGCCGACCGATTCCGTCGTGCTGCCGGCATTGGTGCTGTAAGCCAGGGGCGTGGCGCGGTCGGATTGCATTAGTACCAGGTCGGCGTCGGCCGAGAGGCCGGTCAGGTTGGCGCGGAAGTTCGAAAGTTTGGTCGTGACGATCCTGAAGATGTCCGCCGGATCGTCGGCCGTGCCGATCGCGTTGGTCACCGTGGTCAGCACCGTCGAACTCAGCGTATAGGTCGCCTCGTCGGCCGCGTTGCTGTCGACACTCTGCGTGGTCGGCGTCGCCGCCATGCGCACCGAGTAGTTGATGGTGCCGCTGGCCGGGTACACCCAGACGTAGTACTTGCCCGCCGCCAGGTTATTGACGCTGATCGACTCGGTACTGTCGGCGCCGGTGCCGGATGCGACGATCTGGCCGTTGCCATCGAGCAGGCGCACGTCGGCGTTCGGCGTGTCGCCGGCCAGCGCGAGGCGGAAGTTGCTCGGCGCGGTGGTGGTGAATGTGTAGTAGTCCTGGTCGGAGCCGCCGACGTAGTCGCTGAAGACCTGCTCGTTGGCGCCCAGGGCCGTCACGGCGCGCGCGGCGGCAAAGCTGTTGCCGGCGTTGTCGGCGTTGGCCGTCGAAGTCAGCTTCAGCGTGTAGTTGATGTTGCCGAGGAACTGGTACACCCGCACGTAATAGGTTCCCGCCTCGAGGTTGTCGAGGGCGAGGTTCTCCGGCGAGACGCCTGCCTGGGCGCTGCCGGCGATGAAGCTGCCGCTGCTGGAAAGCAGTTGCACGTCGGAATCCGGGTTGATGCCGGTGACGTTGATCGCCAGCTTGCCGCGCGCACTGGTGACGAAGCGATAGTAGTCGTTCTTGTCTGAATCGCCGACGAAGTCGCTGAAGCTGCGTGTGGCCGTGCCGACCGCGCCGACGTCGTAGGCGAGGTCGCGGCTGTTGCCGGCCAGGTCGATGCGTGTGGCATCGATGGCCAGGTTGCCGGTGTTGTCGTCGTTGCGGATATTGCCGACCGAGCTGGCGCCCACCGACGGAATGGTGCCGTTGGTCACCTGCAGCAGCTTGATGCGGAAGGCCTCGTCGATTTCGTTGCTGGTATCGGCCGCGACATTCACCGTGATCGTCGCCAGCGACTGGCTGGCGGCCAGGGTCACCGTGCCGCCGGGCAGCACGCTGCCGGCGAAGTCGGAAACCGCAGCGCCGCCGAGCACCTGCGTTACGCCCCACACCGCCACGGTCGCCTTGCTGACATCGCCGCTGCGCTGTACGTTGAAGGTGTAGGTCATGGTGCCGGTATTGCCCTCGGACTTCGAGGCATCCTGCGCCGTGAGGGTCAAGGTCGGCGCGATGATGTCGTCGTTGACGATGATGGCGCGGGCGCTGGTTGCGGCCGCGTTCAGCGTGGCGCCGGTCGGGGCGGAAAGCACCATGTCGAAGGCCTCGTCGCCCTCGACCGTGACGTCGGCGGCCACCAGAACGGTGACATCCATCGTGGCCGAACCCGGGGCGAAGCTCAGGGTGCCGCTTGGCAGCACGCCGCCGACGAAATCGCTCGCCGTTGCCGCATTGATGCCGGTCGCCGTGGCGCCGCGGGTGGTCCACACCACCTTGCTCTCGGCCCCGATGGCGCCGGAGCGGGTGACCCGGAACACATGGGCGTTGTAGCCGCTGTCGCCTTCGGCCTGGCTCTCGGCGAGCGCGGTGATGGCGACGACCGGCGCCGTATCGTCGTTGCGGATGGTCGCCGTGGCGACGGCCGTGCCGATGGTCGCGCCGTTGGGCGCGGAAAGCTTGACGGTGAATACCTCGTCGCTTTCCAGGGCCTGGTCGTTGGCCACGTTGATGGTGATCGACTTGAACAGTTCGCCGGCGGCGAAGCTCAGCGTGCTGGTCGCCAGTCCGCCGAGGAAGTCGGCGGCATTGGCCTGGCCGGCGGCGGTGGTCACCGCCACCTCGTACTTGACGGTCACCGAGTTTTGCGCCGCGCCGCTGCGCGCCACGTTGAACACGAACGGCGTCGTGCCGCCCGCGGCATCGCCATCGGCCAGTGAAGCCTGGGCCGAGGTGATGGCCAGCACCGGCAGCACCGGCACGTAGTTGTTGGGCGCGGCTTCGACGGTGTAGATCTGGCCGATCTGGTCAGGAGTACCCGTGACGTCGAGGTAGTAGGTGCCGGTCGTGGTCGGCGTGAAGGAAAGGGTGGTGTCGACCCAGCCGGACACCGCGCTGGTGCCCGCAGTAACGATCGCCAGGGCCGTGGCGGCGCTGAGCGACGAACCGAACATCGCCATCGTGGCAGTACCGGTGCCGGCGGCGTGTGCCGTAAAGTTGTATTGCGTGTTCGCCGTCAGGCTGACCTTGAACTGGTTGCCGTCCGCGTCCAGCATGCCGGTGGTCGCCGTGGCATTGAGGGCCAGGGTGGCCGTGCCCGCGAGCGGCCAGGAAATCGCGCCACCGCTGTTGGCGCGGCCGGCGGCTAGGATGTAGGAACCGGTCTGGCCGTTGCGGCTGTTCGCCACCAGGTAGTAGGTGCCGGTGCCGACCGGCGTGAATTCGATCTGGGCGACCGTGCCGCCGCCGCTGTTGTCGTCGTCGCGCAGCAGGGTCTGGGACACATCGCGCAGTTGCAGGCCGGCGTCGGCCGTGGTCGAACTGGCGATGAAGCGGTAGGCGATGCCGGCGGTTAGCGTGACCCTGAACCAGTCCGCGTCGCTCGCGGTGTCGAAGAAGGCCGCCCTGCTGCCCGGCACGGCGAGCGTGGTGGCGGCGGTGCCGATGCCTATGTCATCGTCGTCGTTGAGGATGCGGCCCAGCGCCGAAGCGACGTTCGGCGCAAGGCCGTTGTTGTCCACCACGACGAGGGAGAAATTCTCGTCGTATTCGGCGGTCGTGTCGCCCGCCACCCTGATGGTGATGGTCTTTGCCGATTCGGTCGCGGCGAAGGACAGCGTGCCCGTCGGCAGCGCGCCGCCGATGAAGTCCGCGCCATTCACCGTCGCGCCGCCCGGCATTTCGGCCACGCGCCAGTTCACCGTGTAGCCAACGCCGACATTGCCGTCGCGCGTCACGGTAAACACATAGCTGCTGGTGCCGCTGTTGGCCTCGGCCAGGGCCAGTTCCTGCGGCGCGACGGTAAGGATCGGCGCCCGGTCGTCATTGACGATCACGCCACCGGCCAGATTGCCGTTGGCCGAGATGCCGGCATTGGTCGCCGTAACCAGCGAGACTGCGAAGGC
Organism: uncultured beta proteobacterium; assembly: GCA_903932755.1. Classification (GTDB taxonomy): domain Bacteria; phylum Pseudomonadota; class Gammaproteobacteria; order Burkholderiales; family Rhodocyclaceae; genus Sulfuritalea. The sequence continues at coordinate 4,485 of CAIZHL010000569.1, read as the reverse complement.
TTCGTCGGCCTCCGGCAGCAGGTCTTTGGCGACCTTGATGGTAATCATGGCGTCGGTTGCCGTCGGCGCCAGCGTTACGGTGCCGGAGGGCAACACGTTGCCGATGAAGTCGGCCGCATTCAGGCTGCTGCCGAGGCTGGTCACCGCCCAGCGGGCGGTGATGGCGCTGGCGGGCGCATTGCCGTCGCGCACCACCCGGTAGGTGAACTCGGTGTAGGCGCCGGCCGCCGTGCTGCTGCCCTCGTTCTGGTTGCCCGCCACGGCAAGGATCGAGAGCACCGGCGGCGCATCGTCGTTCTTGATCACGGCGTAGGTCTGGCTGCGGCCCGCATCGATGGCCAGGCCGGTCGGGTCGGACAGGGCCAGGAAGAAGCTCTCGTCGGCTTCCAGCAGCGTGTCGGCGGCGGCTTTCACCGTGATGGTGGCCGTCGCCTGGCCCGCCGAGAAGCTGATCGTGCCGGCCAGCGGGGTGGTGGTGAAATCGGCGGGAGTGAGGCTGATCTCGTCGCTGCCCACGGTCCACTTCACGCTGCCGGCGGCGGAAAGATCGCCGCTGCGGGTGGCGACGAACCGGTAGGTGGCAGCGCTGGCCGTGCTGCTGCCCTCGAACTGCTCGCCGGGCGTGCTGCCATCGAGCGTGACCGCCACGGTCGACAGCGTGTCGTCATTGACGATGGTCGCCACCACCGGGGTGTAGGAGGCGGACCGGGTCGCGTTCGCCACCGCGGTGAGATTCACCTGGAATTGCTCATCGGACTCATAGCGGGTGTCGCCGCCGACGCGCACCGTGATCATGGCGGACGCTTCGCCCGAGGCGAAGGTCAGCGTGCCGGTCGGCATGCTGCCGCCGGCGAAATCCGCGCCGTTGGCGATCGGGCTGGTGACCGACCAGCTCACCACCGACGTGGCGGACAGGTTGGCGCCCGAGCGCATCGCCCGGAACACATACTCGGCGGTGCCGCTGTCGTATTCCCGCTCCGGCGCCGAGACCAGTTCCACGCTCACTTCCGGCGTGACGCCATCGTCGTTGACGATGGTCGAGATCGCGACATTGTCGAAGGGGTCGAGCGCCATGCCGGTCGAGGGCGCGGACAGAATGACCGCGAAGGCTTCGTTGCCTTCGACCGTTGCATCGCCGGCCACCGAAACCGTCACGGTGGCATCTTCCTGGCCGGCCGTGAAGGTCAGGATGCCTCCCGCCGGCAGGATGCCGTCGAGGAAGTCGCCTGCCGTGGTGCCGAGGCCGGCCACCGACCAGTTCACGGTATCCGCGGTGCCCGCCAGGTCGCCGGAACGATGGATGGTATAGACGAATGGCGTGGTGCTGCCTGAAGCGCCTTCGAGCTGCGCGGAATCGCTTTCGGCATTGATGGCGAAACTGCCCGCTTCGTCGTCATTGACGATCAGACCGCTCGTCACCGAGCCGCGCGGATCGATGAGGCCGCCGAGCGCCGAGATCAGGCGGATATCGAAGGCTTCGTCGAACTCGACCGCGGTATCGCCCGCCACGGAAACCGTCAGCGTGGCGGAGGCCAGCCCGGCTGCCAGCGTGAAGGTGCCCGCGGGCATCACGCCGCCGAAATCGTTCGCCTTCGCCCCGCCCAGGGCGGACGGGTCGACACGCCAGGCTACCTGCACCTCGCTGTTGGTATCGCCCGAATTGCGCACGATCTCGAACGTGAAGTCGGTGCTGCCGGAGTTGCCCTCGAAGGCGACGTTGCCCAGCGCCCGGATCGCCACCACCGCCGGCGGCGGCGGCACGTCGTCGTTCCTGATCATGCCGAAGGCCGAATCCGCGCCCGGAATGAGGACGCCCCAGTCGTTCGGCACGTCGACCAGGTCGATACGGAAGGGCTCGTTGCCTTCCACCAGGGCGTCGCCCGCAACGGTGACCGTGATCGTCGCCGTCACGGCGCCGGGGGCGAACGTGACGCTGCCTTGGGGCAACACGCTGCCGGAGAAGTCGTCCTCGTCCAGGCCCGGCGCGAAACTGCTCACAGCCCATTCGACCGTAGTAGTCGACGCAAGCTGGGCGGTATCGCCGAGGCGCAGGACGGTAAACACGTAGTCGCTGGTGGTGCCGCTGGCGCCCTCGTTCTGGAATGCTTCCAGCCCCGGTTGCAGGATCAGCAGGGTCGGCGGCGGTACGACGCGGTCGTCGTTCAGGATCAGCGCGCCGGCGGTGCGATTCGCCGCATCCAGCGTGACGTTGTTCGGCGTGTGCAGCTCGATCAGGAAGGTTTCGTCGAGTTCGATATCGGTATCGCCCGCGACGTCGATCGTGATGGTCACTTCCGAAACGCCGGCGTTGAATGTCAGCGAGCCGGCGGGCAGCACAGCGCCGATGAAATCGGTGGCGTTCAGGCTCGGCAGCGGCGCCTTGACACGCCAGCCGACGCTGCCGTCGCGCGACAGATCGCCGCTGCGGGTGACTGTAAACGCGAAGCTGGTGGTGTCGCCGCTGTCACCCTCGTCTTCGACCGGGGTCAGATCCTCGCTCTCGATGGCGACCGTGGGCAGCGGCGGCAGGGCCGACATGCGCAGGTTGTATCTGGTGGCGGACGAACCCTGGGCGTAGACTCGCGCCAGGTAGGTGCCGGCGGCCAGGCCGTTGAAGGCGATGACTTCATCCGCCGCGCCGCCGTAGGCCGAATTGGCGATGAAGCCGCCGCTGCTGGTGAGCAACTCGATGTTGGCGTCGCCGCTCATGCCGGTCATCAGCAGGCGGACGTCGCTCTGCTGGGTCAGGCGGAAGCGGAAATAGTCGTTGCCGTCGGCGCCGCCGATGAACTCGACGATTTCCTGCGGCACCACGCCAAGAATTCCGCGGTCGGCGCCCGGCGTAGTCGAAATCAGGGCGATCGAGTTCGCGCCGCTGTCGTCGGCCAAGCCGTCGTCGTTGCGGATGACTCCGCCGGCGTTGGAGACCGAGGAGATGTTGGCGTTGGAGACCGAGGAGATGTTGACCGTGAAGGCCTCGTCGCTTTCACCTGTTTGCGTGTCGCCGGCCACGTTGATCGTGAGCTGCATCGAGCTGACGCCGGCGGCGAAAACCGCGACGCCGGCGGTAGCGACAAAGTCGGTCGAGGAGGCGGCTGCCGTGCCACTGCCCGTCACGTTCCAGCCCACCGTCGAGGCCGTAGTCAGCACGCCGCTTCTTACAAGGTTGAAGACGAAGGGCGTCGAACCGGTATTGCCCTCGGCGCGATCCGCCGCGGTGGCGAAAATGTAGATGTCCGGCGTCGGATCCGACGGCGAGGCCTCGACGTCGAGTTCGTAGTTGGTGTCGCCGGAATAGCGCTGGACCTGGACGTAGTAGGTGCCCTGGGTCAGCAGGTTGCCACTGTTGAAGAGGATCAGGTCGTCCAGCGTGCCGGCGTTGTTCGACTGGCCGACGATGTTGCCGCCGCTGTTGAGCACGCGCAGGTTGGCGTCGGCGGCGAGGTGGCTGAGATGCACCTTGACTGCCGCGGTAGTGGCTGGGGCGATGTCGAATCTGTAGAAGTCGTCTGTGTCGGACAGGCCGACGAAATCGTGGCTGTCCTCGGAAGCAAAACTACCGTTGTAGGTAAACAGCGAAACCACGCTGGCCGTGCTGTTGGGGGCAAGGTCGGGAATGTCGTCGTTGAAGATGGTCCCGTCCGCCGAGAAATGGGTGATGGTCACCGGATCGCTGTTGGCATTGAAGGCATTGCTGAGCGTGACGGTGAAATTCTCGTTGGCCTCCTGGGTTTCGTCGCCGGCGACCGAGATCGTCAGGAAGCGCACCGCTTCCCCTTCGAGGAACATGATCGTGCCTGCGGTTGCCGTGCCGACGAAGTCATCGAGTGTTGCCGCAGTAGGGGACAGCTCCCAGTCAACCATCGCGCCGGCCTCGCCGGTGCCCATGCGGTTGATGGCGAAAACGAAAGGCGTGCTTCCCGTATTGCCCTCGTTCTTGCGCGCATCCACGGCCGCGATCGAGAAGCGGGTGGCGTCGTCGTCGAGGATGTCGATCGAGATACTGGATTGCGCACTGAGTACCGCCGCCGTTCCGCTGTAGACCGGATTGACCAAAGAAACGCTGAGAACTTCTCCGGCGGCGCTTTCGTCGATGTCGTCGCCCTTGAGGTAGACGGAGAAATTGCGTACTGCCTCGCCGGCGTTGAAAAAGACAGTACCCGAGGTCGCACCGACAATGTCGTCGGACGTGATTGTGCCGCCGAGGTTCCAGTCTACCGAGCCTGCCAGGTTGGTCGGTCCGGTGCGGGCTACGTTGAAGAAGACCTGATGCACCAGCGCGACGTCATCGACAACATTGCCGTCGCCCTCTTCGATTGCGTTGCCGTAGCCTTCCAGGCTGTAGGTCGTGGTGGGGGGCATGGCGCTCTGGCCCGTGACCTTGATGTCCCAGCGAATGTCCCCCGTGCCTGAGACGCCGATGAAGTGATCTTGGCCGTCGCCGGTGACGGTAATCGTATCGACGGCCGCCTGGCCAGGTACGAG
>CAIZHL010000568.1 GCA_903932755.1 uncultured beta proteobacterium | reverse complement strand
TGGCAGAAGTGCTGAAACCCGAACAATTTGCTGAACTGGAAAACGAAAAAGAACTGCAAACCCGTTATGTGGTTCCTGATGTGGGCGTCTATCGACTCTCCTGCTTTTTCCAGCGCGGCACGCCAGCGCTGGTTGCACGCTACATCCCGGTGGATATTCCGAGCTTTGATTCGCTGAATCTGCCACCGGTACTGAAAGAAGTCATCATGGAAAAGCGCGGGCTGATCCTGATGGTCGGCGCCACCGGTTCCGGCAAGTCGACCACGCTGACCTCGATGATCGACTACCGCAACGCGCGCAAGACGGGACACATCCTGACGCTGGAAGACCCGGTCGAATTCATCTTCCAGAACCGCAAATCCATCGTGAACCAGCGCGAGGTCGGCTCCGATACCAAGGCCTTCCACATCGCGTTGAAGAACGCCCTGCGCCAGGCCCCCGACGTGATTTTCATCGGCGAGGTGCGCGACAAGGACACCATGAGCCAGGCCATCGCCTACGCCCAGTCGGGCCATTTGTGCTTGGCGACGCTGCATGCCAACAACAGCTATCACGATATGAGCCGCATCATCAGCTTCTATCCGCTGGAAAATCGACCGGCACTGCTCGCCGACCTCGGCGTCACGCTGAAATGCGTGATCTCGCAGCGACTGGTGAAGAAGCCCGACGGCGGCCGCGCGCCGGCCGTGGAAGTGCTGCTCAACTCGCGCTACATCGCGGAACTGATCGAAAAGGGCGACCTCGGCGAAATCAAGGACGCCATGGAAAAGTCCATGGTGCCCGGCAGCCAGACCTTCGAGCAATGCCTGTACACGCTCTACAGCACCGGCGTCATCACGCTGGAAGAAGCCCTGTCCAACGCCGACTCGGCCAACAACCTGCAGCAGGTGATCAACAACGCCGCAGCGCCTGCCGCGGCTGGCGCGGCGGCACCGGCGAAAAAGGCCGGCGATCCGGCCGCCGCGCCTGACTACACCAAGTCCGTCGCGCCCGGCTCCTTCAGCGACTTCAAGCTGAACATGGACGCCTGATGCCGGTACTGGAAAAAGCCCGGGCGCTGATCGCACGACCCTCGGTCACGCCCGAAGACGCTGGCTGCCTCGACCTGATCGCCTCCTGGCTGGTGCCGCTGGGCTTCGCCATCGAGCGCATCGATGCCGGCGGCGTCTCGAATCTCTGGGCGCGACGCGGCACGGCGGGACGCCTGATCTGCTTCGCCGGGCATACCGACGTCGTCCCCACCGGCCCGCTGGAGCAATGGACCTCGCCGCCCTTCGAACCGACCGTGCGCGACGGCTATCTGTACGGCCGCGGCGCCGCCGACATGAAAAGTTCGATCGCCGCCTGCGTTGTCGCCATGGAGCGCCTGGTCAGCCGGCGCGATTTGGCAAATGCGGCCAGCGCCGTCCCACAAGGGGATACCGCTTCGCATAACTTTTCGCTGGCCCTGCTGCTCACTTCGGACGAGGAAGGCGACGCCATCGACGGTACGGTGCGCGTGGTCGAAGCGCTCAAGGCGCGCAATCAAGCCATCGATTTCTGCATCGTCGGCGAACCCACCTGCGTCGGCCACCTCGGCGACACCATGAAGAACGGCCGCCGCGGTTCGCTTACGGCCAAGCTCATAGTGCGCGGCGTGCAGGGCCACGTCGCCTATCCGCATCTGGTGAAGAACCCGGTGCATCTCGCCGCGCCGGCGCTGGCCGAACTCGCCGCCACCACCTGGGACACCGGCAACGAGTATTTCCCGCCGACCAGCTTCCAGATCTCCAATGCCCACGCCGGCACCGGCGCCGGCAACGTGGTGCCCGGCAGTTTCGTGATCGACTTCAATTTCCGCTTCTCCACCGCCAGCACCGTCGAAGGCCTGCAGTCGCGCGTGCATCAACTGCTCGACCGCCACGGCCTCGAATACGACATCGCCTGGACGCTGGGCGCCAAACCCTTCCTGACGCCGCGCGGCGAACTGTGCATCGCGCTGGCCGCGGCCGCCGCCGAAGCAACCGGCGTCGCCACCGAGCTATCCACCACCGGCGGCACCTCGGACGGCCGCTTCATCGCCGACATCTGCACGCAGCTGGTTGAATTCGGCCCGGTCAACGCCAGCATCCACAAGGTCGATGAGCGCATCGCCGTCGCCGACCTCGATCCCCTGGCGCGCATCTACGAACTGACCTTCGAGAAGCTGCTTTCAAAATGATCAACAGCGCCACCGACGAACTGGTCACGGTGCGCGACTGGCTGCGCTGGGCGGTCAGCCGATTCAACGAGGCCGGCCTGTGCTACGGCCACGGCACCGAGAACGCCTGGGATGAAGCCGTCTGGCTGGTGCTGGCCACGCTCCACCTGCCGCGCGACACGCTCGAACCCTGGCTCGACGCCCACCTGACCAAGAGCGAGCGCATGGCGCTGCTGAGCAACCTGCAGCAGCGCGTGGTGCATCGCCTGCCCACCGCCTACCTGCTGCAGGAAGCCTGGCTCGGCGAGTTCCGCTTTTACGTGGATCAGCGCGTCATCGTGCCGCGCTCCTATTTCGCCGAACTGCTCGAACACGGCTTCGCACCGTGGATCGAAGACCCGGAGGCGGTCGAATCCGCACTGGATCTCTGCACCGGCTCGGGCTGCCTCGCCATCCTGATGGCCCACGCCTTCCCCAATGCCGCCGTCGATGCCATCGACATCTCGCCCGATGCGCTGGTGGTGGCCAGCCGCAACATCGCCGATTACGGACTCGAATACCGCGTCAAGGCCGTCGAGTCCGACCTCTTCGCCGCCGTGCCGGGCAAACGCTACGACCTCATCGTCTGCAACCCGCCCTACGTCACGGCCGAGGCCATGGCCGCCCTGCCTCCCGAATACCGCCACGAGCCCTCGCTGGCGCTCGCCGCCGGCGCCGACGGCCTCGACGTGGTGCGCCGCATCCTGGCCGAGGCGCGCGCGCAGCTCAAGCCCGGCGGCGTCATCGCCATCGAGGTCGGCCACAACCAGGACCTCGTCAGTGCAGCATTCCCCGAATTGCCGGCGGTCTGGCTCGACACGGAGCACGCCGAAGGCAAGGTCTTCCTGCTCACCCGCGAAGACCTGCCGGCCTGAGCCGGCCGCCGGCGCTCAGGGCTTGCGCGCCACCATCCCGATCAGCGCCGAACGTCCCTTGTGGCCGCGGCCCTCGGCGATCTCGTCTTCGTACTCGACGAGCTCCTCGATCTCCCAGCCGGAAAAGGCCGCGCGCAGCAATTCCGCCGTGTAAAGGTTCTCCAGCACGCCCGGCCCGCCGGTACCGTAGTCGAGCTGCTTCGGCGTGTAACCCTGGAGCAGGATGCGCCCGCCGCGCGCGGTCAACTGTTTCATCGCGGCGAACTGCCGCGCCCGTTCCGCAGGCCCGGTGAACTGGATGAAAACGCCGATCACCCAGTCGAACATGCCGTGCAGCGGTGCCGGCGGCCAGTCCGGCGCCAGCATGTCGGCCTGCAGGAAACTGATCGCCACGCCGCGCCCGGCCGCCAGCCGGCGCGCCTTTTCCACGGCAACGGCGGAAATCTCAACCGCCGTCACCTCCAGCCCCTGCTCCGCAAGCCAGACCGAATTGCGCCCCTCGCCGTCGGCCACGCACAAGGCCGTGCGGCCATCGCGCAGCAGTTCAGCGCGATGAGCGAGGAAGCGGCTGGGCTCGGTGCCGAACAGATATTCGTCACCGGCTTCCTGATAGCGTGTGTTCCAGCGGATTTCCTGGCTCATTGATGGGATTCCCTGCCGTGGATGGAAACTCGGATATTACTTCGCAGCCCGATCAACGCGCCTCGCCGTCCCGCCAGCGCCGACTTTTTCCTGGTGCCGGCTCAAGCCTCCCGTCATTCCGGCGAACGCCGGAATCCAGTGACTTTCGCTACGGGTACCGCCCTCTGGATTCCGGGTCAAGCCCGGAATGACGACCTAAGGTCAAGCCCGGAATGACGCGACCGTCATTCCGGCGAACGCCGGAATCCAGTGACTTTCGCTGCGGGTACCGCCCTCTGGATTCCGGATCAAGCCCGGAATGACGACCTAAGGTCAAGCCCGGAATGACGCGACCGTCATTCCGGCGAACGCCGGAATCCAGAACCTCCATCGACTACGGCAGATACTCGTGCGGGCATTTCCGGGCTACTGCCAGTTCGCCGCGATCACCGGCGCCAACGCTTCCTGATAAGCCGGCGGCAGCGTGGTCTGCCCCGCGCCGGGTGGCGCAAACGCCGCCATCGCCTGCACCAGATTCTCGACCTGGGCATCCAGCAGCAAACCGCCGTCGGCGGTGCGGAATTCCTCGACGCGGTATTGCTCGCCAAGGTACCAGTTCTGCACGATCAGTTTGTCCAACGTGCCAATGACGCCGGCTTCCAGGTTGTTGCCGACATGGCGCAGCCAGATCTGCTCGCGCCCGATGCCGGCGAGGAATTCGGCGATATCGGTGGCGCCCGACGTCGCATCGTTCTCGACGATGGTGTCGGCGCCGTCGCCGCGGCCAAGACGGTAAGTATCGCTGCCCTGCCCGCCGGTCAGCCTGTCCGTCCCGACGCCGCCGACGATCACATCATTGCCGGCGCTGCCCGTGATGGCGTCGTTGCCCAGCCCGCCGTCGATCCGCGCGATGCCCACCAGTTCGGTGCCAGAGAAGTCCAGCGTGTCGCTGCTGCCGGTGCCGGCGATGACATCAAAGCCGCCACCGCCCTCGATCTTCTCGACCGTGGCCGTGCCGGTGTATTGGTAGATGCGGAAAGTGTCGTCGCCGGCGCTACCCTGAATGACGTCATAACCGTCGCCGCCTTCGAAGCGGTCATGGCCGGCATCCGTGCCGCTGACGAGGAAGACGTCGTCACCCGCCTCGCCCTTGAGGTTGTCGGTGCCAACCCCGCCGACGATCACATCATTGCCGGCGCTGCCCGTGATGGCGTCGTTGCCCAGCCCGCCGTCGATCCGCGCGATGCCGACCAGTTCGGTGCCGGAGAAGTCCAGCGTGTCGCTGCTGGTCGTGCCAGCCACGATGTCGTAACCGCCATTCCCATCGATACGCTCGACCGTCGCCGCGCCGGTGAATTGGTACATGCGGAAGGTATCGTCGCCAACGCTGCCTTGAACCACGTCATAACCGGCGCCACCTTCGAAGCGGTCATGGCCGCCATCCGTGCCGCTGACAAGGAAGATATCGTCGCCGGCCTCGCCCTTGAGGTTATCGGTGCCAACCCCGCCGACGATCACATCATTGCCGGCGCTGCCCGTGATGGCGTCGTTGCCCAGACCGCCGTCGATCCGCGCGATGCCGACCAGTTCGGTGCCGGAGAAGTCCAGCGTGTCGCTGCTGGACGTGCCGGCGACGATGTCGTAACCGCCATTGCCGTCGATGCGCTCGACCGTCGCCGTGCCGGTGAATTGGTACATGCGGAAGGTATCGTCGCCCGCGCTTCCTTGAATCACGTCATAACCGTCGCCGCCTTCGAAGCGGTCATGGCCGGAATCGGTGCCGGTGACGAGGAAAACGTCGTCGCCAGCCTCGCCCTTGAGGTTGTCCGTCCCGGCCCCGCCGACGATGATGTCGCTGCCGGCACTGCCCGTGATGGCATCGTTACCCAGACCGCCGTCGATCCGCGCGATGCCGACCAGTTCGGTGCCGGAGAAGTCCTGCGTGTCGCTGCTGGACGTGCCGGCGACGATGTCGTAACCGCCGTTCCCCTCGATACGCTCGACCGTCGCCGTGCCGGTGAATTGGTACATGCGGATCG
>CAIZHL010000567.1 GCA_903932755.1 uncultured beta proteobacterium | reverse complement strand
TCAACATCGCCTTCGACTGGTTCCAGATGCCGGTACTGGCGCTGGTCTATGTGGTCAATCCGATCTACCTTTGGTTCGGCATCGTCGGCTTGTCGCTGCTGCTGTTCCTCGCCCCCTGGCTGCCGCCCAAGCGCATGGGTGCAGGCAAGGCCGAAGCCACGGTGACCTTCCACCCGGACCACAAGGCCGTCCCCATCCGTTTCGATGAAACCCTGCTCGATGCCGGCTTGCGCCAGGACATCAACCTGCCCTACGAATGCCGCAACGGCGGCTGCGGCCAGTGCAAATGCACGGTGCTCTCCGGCAATGTAAACCCCGGCCTGTATCAGCCCAGCGCGCTGTCGGCCGAAGAACTCGCGGCCGGCAAGGTGCTGTTGTGCTGTGCCACGGCGCTGGGCGATGTCGAGATCGAATACGAATCATCCGCCGCGCCGGCGGCGATACGCCAATACACGGCCCACGTCGCGAGCATGGAAAAGCTCACCCATGACGTGATGCGCGTCATGCTCAAGCTGCCGCAAGGACAAACGATTCCGTTCAAGGCCGGGCAGTACCTCAACATCGTGCTCGACGACGGCCAGCACCGCGCATTCTCCTTTGCCAATCCGCCGCACCAGCCCGACCTGATTGAACTGCAGATCCGCCTGATGCCGGGTGGCCGCTACACGACGCATGTCTTCGAGCAGATGAAGGTCGGCGATGCCGTCAAGTTCGAAGGCCCGCTGGGCGATTTCTCCTTGCGCGAATCCGAGCGCCCGATCGTCTTCGTCGCCGGTGCCACGGGATTTGCGCCGGTCAAGAGCATGGTCGAGGACGCCTTCCAGCGCGGCCTCAAGCGACCGATCTACCTCTACTGGGGCGTGCGCCGACTGGCCGACCTCTATCTGCCGGATTTGCCGCAAAGCTGGGCGAAGGAACATGAAAACTTCCATTTCATCCCGGTACTTTCGGACGCTGCGCCCGAGGATAACTGGCAGGGCCGCAGCGGCCTGGTGCACGAAGCCATCCTCGAAGACTTCCCCGATCTCAGGGGCAAGGAAATCTATGCCTGCGGCTCGGTGAAGATGGTCGAGGCGATCTTCCCCTCGCTGAAGACCCAGGGCGCCGAGGAAGGCATGTGCTTCTCCGATGCCTTCACCGTCTCCGCGCGTTCGATGGCCTTCCAGCCCAAGGGCTGACGCCTTCCATACCCGCCGGCGCCGTATCGCCAGCGCCGACTTTTTGGCCGCAGGTCGCCGCGGGCTGCGCCGGCAGCAGTGCCGTCCTGCGACAAATGCGGTAGGCTGCGAATTCGCGAAACGCCCGACCGCCCCTTGCCATGGTCCGTCATCTGCTGATTCTCGGTGTGCTGCTCCAGGCCGCGCCACTCCTGGCGGATACGCTTTCGGGCCGGGTCAGCGAGGTCAGCGACGGCGCCACCGTCACCGTCGCCGACAATGCCGGGGTGCGGCACAAGGTTCGTCTGGCCGCCATCGATGCGCCCGAAGCGCGGCAACCCTGGAGCAAGGAATCGAAGCAGCACCTGTCCGACATGGTGCTGGACAAGGCGGTCAAAGTGGAATGGCGCAAACAGGATCGCTACGGCCGCATCGTCGGCAAACTGACCCTGCTCAGTCCGCCCTGCGCGACCTGCAGCAAGACACTCGATGCCGGATTGGCCCAGCTCGAAGCCGGCCTGGCCTGGTGGGACAGGGAAACCCGGCGCGAGCAGTCGCTCTCGGACCAGGGCTACTACTAGTATGCCGAGTTCGATGCCAAGGCCCGCCGCATCGGCCTGTGGCAGGACCCGGCGCCGATGCCGCCGTGGGAGTGGCGAAAGAAAAACCAGGTGGTGGCCGGACTCTTTACCGCACCGGAAATTTTCGCGCGCCGCTGAGGGAATCCGCGTCGGGTGTCAGGCAGCGCCTTCTGACGACGCCATCCTGGCCCCGAGCCAGCGCCCGATTTCCTGCACTTCCTCAAGGCAGACGGAATGCGGCATCGGGTATTCGTGCCACTCGACGCCATAGCCCTGCCGGATCAGGAAATCCCGCGCGCGTATCCCCAGTTCGGGCGAAACCACATCGTCGTCCTCGCCATGCGCGGCGAATATCGGCACGGCCCGGTTGGCCCCCGTCGCTTCGGTTTCCAGCAGCGCCGGGGTGGGGATGTAGGTCGACAGCGCGATCACGCCGGCCAGCGATTCGGCATGGGTCAGGGCCGTGACGTAGGCCACCGCCCCGCCCTGCGAAAAGCCCGCCACGAAAATCCGCGCGCAAGGAACGCCGCGTTGATTCTCGCGTTCGATGAGGCGCCGGATTGCCTGCCGCGAAGCGATGACGCCGGCTGCGTCCACCTCGCGACTGTCGGCGTCGAGCGACACGATGTCATACCAGGCCGGCATCACGTAGCCGCCGTTGCAGGTCACCGGAATTTGCGGCGCATGCGGAAAGACGAAGCGCACGCCGGGCCCGCCAGCCAGTCCCAGTTCCGGCACCACCGACTCGAAATCCGAACCGTCGGCGCCCAAGCCGTGCAGCCAGATGACGGAATACCGCGGCATGGCGGCGGTCTCGATTTCAATGGCGGGCAGCAGGTCATCCATGGCTTGGTCCTGGTCGGAGTGTCAGTAATCGTCTGACGGCTGGACGCCTGACACGGGCAGCTACCGTGCCGGACGGCGCAGCGCGAGCATCGTGCAGTCGTCGTCGAGCATGGCGGTACCGGTGAACGCGCCGACCTCGCGACGCAGGGCATCCAGCATTTCCGGCAAGGGCAAATTACCCAGCGAATCGAGCAAAGGCAGGCAACGCTCGTCACTGAACTCCTCGCCGGCCGGTGTCTGCGCTTCGGTGACGCCATCGGTGTAGCAGAACAGGGTATCGCCGGGCTCGAGTGTCACGCCCAGGGTCAGGAATTCCATGCCCTCGAAGGCGCCGATCAGGGGTCCCCTCGGCAGCGGCAGTGGCGCGCTGACCCCGCCCTTGCGCAGCACAGGCGGACAGTGGCCGCCGTTGGAATAAATCAATTCTCCCGTGTCCGTGTCGAGCATGCCGCAGAACAGGGTGACGAAAATATTGGTGTCATTGCCGATGCAAAGGCGGTCGTTGAGTTCGGTCAGCAAGCGATCGGGCTCACCGGTACTCATCGCCAGGACCCGCATCAGGCCGATGGTGCGGGCCATGAACAGTGCCGACGCCACACCGTGGCCGGCGACGTCGCCGATGCAAAAAAACAAGCGTCGGGGGGTGATGAAGAAGGCATCGAACAGGTCGCCGCCGACGCTTGACGCCGGCTCCATGAAACCGCATACCTCGATGTCCTGGCGCGCGGGAAACATCGGCCGCTGCAGGGGCACCATGCTGATCTGCAACTGCCGCGCGACATCGAGCTCTTTGCGCAGGTGGATCAGTTCGAGTTGTTCGCGCTGGGCCTTGAGGGCCAGTTCGTTGGTGCTGCGCATGCGCTCCGTGAGCGCGATCATCAGGTTGCCGGCGACGCCCGGCAGGGCCATGAGCCGGTTCCAGAATACATCCTTCGACAGCTTGAGCACCCGCGCATCGGTCAACGCCAGCACCAGGGCAGACGCCGATTTTCCGTCGATCGCTGAAAGTTCCCCGATGCACTGGCCCGGTGCGATCGGAATTGCGGCATGGGGGCTGAGATTGTTGTCGAGGCTGGCTGCGACATCACCGGACAGCAGGATGAACACGCTCTGGTTGTGTTCGCCGGGCTTGAGCAGGGGCGTCCCGGCAGGCAGCAACACGACCTCGGTGTCTTCCAGGGCCTGATGGATGGCGGCTTCATCAACGCCCCGAAACAGCGGAATCCAGCGGATGCCCAGGGTTCTGCGCTCGACGCGCCGCGGGGCGGTTTCGCCTGCGGCAAGGGCATCAATTTGACCGATCTCACCGGTCTCACCGTCCTTCAGTCGCCGGTCAGGACCGCGCCTGAACGGTTGCATCTGAAAGCCAGCGGGCCGGGGCTCCGGGTCCGCTGCTGCGGATTGCCAGCTTACCGAAAACTCGAGTTGATTCCGCCCGTCGAGATACTCGTAATTCAGGGTGTCGGAGTGGATGCGCATCATCGCGATGCCCAAGCCCCCGGGTTCCGCATCTTCAATGCTTGCGGGGCGGGGACGGGTGACGTGATCGAGCGGGTTGAAGCGCGTCCCGCCATCCGTAACGGTCAGTTGCGCCGTGTGGTTGCCACCGTTCTGCAACAGTTTCAAGCCGAGGCCGATGCCTGCTTGCACGCCTCCGGCCCCGCCGTGATTCAACACGTTGGCCAGGGCTTCGTTCAGGCAGAGATCGAGCCGCGCAATGTCTGCGGCGGGCACGGCCAGCTTGCTACCGGTCTCTTCAAGCCATGCCGACGCCCGACGGAACTCGAGCAGGTCGGCCCTGATGGCCAGCGAACAGACTTCGGCTGAAGTCCCGGTTGGCATATCCGGATCAGGACTTCAGTGCCGCCTCGGCCTCTGCGAACTTCTCGAACATCGGCAAGATTGCGTCGACACAGGTCATCTTCAAGGTCTTGATCGCAGCGGCATTGTGGCCCACCACCAGCGTCATGCGTCCCCCCGTTTCCTTGAGCGCCTTGCCGCTCGCAATCAACATGCGGATCCCGACGGAGGAGAGAAAGGTCACATCCGCAATATCGACCACGACGTTCTGCTGTCCGGTCTTTGCCAGAGCGAGAAACGACTGTTCGATCTTCTCCGTCCCTTGCAGGTCAAGGCGCTCGGAAATGGTGATGAGACGCAAGGCGGGACTGATGTCTTTGCTGGAAACGGTGGGCATGATGCTCCTCCTTGTGGTTATGGAACGGGACCGCAGCATTCTCGCATGCACGGATATGTCCTGGGCGACTCCCCGGACAATCAGCTGAAGGTCATCTCTTCCACCGCATCATGACCTTGAGGCAGACCAGCACGAACATGATGCCGCCGATAACGGCTATCAGGCCGCCGGCGCCCATCATGCCCATGCCGATTTTCTGCGGCAGCGTGGTCAGCGCCTGCTCGGCGCCGGCCACCTTGCGCTGTACGCCGTAGCCGCCCGACCAGGCCAGGCCGAGGATGTGGATCAGTTGGCCGCCGCCGTAAACGTAAGGCTGCCAGCGCGCCATGCGTCCCTCCACCGCGCCGAAACCCAGTTGCGGCAGCAGCACGTAGGCCAGGCCCATGAAGGCCAGCGTCACGCCGACCGTGGAGCCGTGGTAGTGCGCCTTCGCCTTTCCAAGGGAGTTCGGTCTTGTCATTGATCCCGATCCATCTGGCACGTTCCGACCAGATCCCGGCTACCGCCTCGTTGGGCGCCACGACCAGGACCGTGTTGAGGACCCCCGCCTCCATATTCTCCAGCGCCGCGGCCAGCGCCACCGGGGTCT
>CAIZHL010000566.1 GCA_903932755.1 uncultured beta proteobacterium | reverse complement strand
GGGAGGATGGGAGGGGCGGGCCAATTTGCGAGCCCGGGCGCTGACGAAGTTGCTCTGTTTCACGATAAGTAGATGTATATCGAAGCCACGGGCCTTAACTATCCTTCAGCTTTTCCATGTGCCGGATGTCCAGGCTGTCGAACTGGTCACGGATCTGGAAGAAGAACACGCCGAGGATGATGACGCCGACCAGCACGTCGAGCGCGATGCCGAGTTCCACCACCATCGGCATGCCGTAAGTGGCGCTGGTGGCGGCGAGGAACAGGCCGTTTTCCATCGAGAGGAAGCCGACCACCTGGGTGATGGCCTTCTGCCGCGTGATCATCATCAGGAAGGCCAGCATCACCACGGCCAGCGCGATGCCCAGCGTGCCGCGGGTGATGGTGTGGGAGAGCTCCGAGATCGGCAACGCAACATTGAAGGCGACCATGACCAGGCCAAGGCCCACCAGCATGGTGGTCGGGATCTTGATCAGCGCTTCCACCTCGCGCTTGACGTTGAGCTGGCGCACCAGGCGATGCAGGATCCAGGGCAGCAGCAGCACCTTGAGCACCAGGGTCAGTCCGGCCGAGTAGTAAAGATGCACCTGCCCGGTACTTACCGCCGCCACCAGGGTTGCCAGGCAAAGCGCCATGCCCTGCAAAGCGAACAGGTTGATCAGCGCCGGCAGGCGGCGCTGGGCAAGCATGGCGAAAGCCAGCAGCAGGATCACGGCCGCGAACAGATTGATGAGCTGGGCAGAGAAGGGAATGGCGGCGTTCATACCTTGCTTTCCAGCAACAGCCGCACCAGCAGGCCGAGCACCGCCAGCATGAAGGCGGTGCCGAGAAACTCCGGAGCGCGGAAAATGCGCATCTTGGCGTTGACCGTCTCGATGCCGGCGAGGAGGACGCCGCCGATGGCGAGCTTCAGCAGCAGCAGCGGAATCGCCGCCGCCAGTGCCAGGAAATCGTCCCCCGGGGCAATGCCCCAGGGGAAGAACAGGGCGAGGCCGAGGCAGGAATAGGCGTAGAGCTTGAGGCTCGCCGCCCACTCGATCAGCGCCAGGTGGCGACCGGAATATTCGAGGATCATGGCCTCGTGGATCATGGTCAGTTCGAGGTGCGTCGCCGGATTGTCCACCGGCACGCGGGCGTTCTCGGCCAGCGAGACGAAGGTGAAGGCGATGCCGGCAAAGGCCAGGCTGGGATAGATCACCATGTCGCGGTGTGCGAGCGTTTCGACGATGGTCGCCAGCGAGGTCGATTGGGCGATCATGGCCAGCGTGAAGATCACCATCAGCAGCGCAGGTTCGGCGAGGAAGCCGACCAGCATTTCGCGCCGCCCGCCCAGGGTGCCGAATGCCGTGCCGATATCCATGCCCGCCAGGGAAATGAAAATTCGCGCCAGGCCAAAGACGCCGACCAGCGCCAGGGCATCGGCCGCCGGAGCGAAGGGCAGGTCGGTGGACAAGGTCGGCACGATGGCGCAGGCCAGCACCATGCAGCCGAAGATGACGAAAGGCGCAGCGCGGAACAATGAGGACGCACCGTGGGCCAGCACCACGTCCTTGTTGAAAAGCTTTTGCAGCATGTAATACGGCAGCAGCAGCGGCGGCGCCGTGCGGCTCTGAAACCAGGCGCGACATTGTCCGACCCAACCCGAGAGCAGTGGCGCCAGCACCAATGCCAGCGCAATGGCGAACAGCTGGCCAAAGAATCCGGACAAACTAATCATGGCCTTGCCACGAGCAATAGAACCAGCAGGGTAACGAAGCTGTACATCAGGTAGACGGCGATGCGCCCGCCCTGCAGGGTGATGATAAGCGTCGAGATCCAATTGGCCACCTTCGCCACCGGCAGGTAACACCAGTACCAGAAGTGGTCCTCGACCTTGACGCTGTAGTAAGGCTTGGTGTCGCGCGCCGTCGGGAAATGCCGCTCCATGCGGAACATCGGCTCGAAGATGCGGCGGATCGGCTGGCTGAAGCCTTCGGCGGTGTCCTGCGCGCGCGGCCCCTCGAAATGGTAGCCGCAGTCCCAGGCGGTGGTGCGGCGCACGCGGCCGTGATAGAGCGCCTTGACCAACCAGCGCGTGAACAGCAACACGACGGCGATGGTCACCAACACCAGCAGCGGCTCATAGCTGGCCCGTTCCGCCGAGATCGGCGCCAGCATCCACCAGCCATGCTCATTCAGTTTGTCGGCCAGCCCCGTGCCCAGCAACTGGCGCGTGGCGGCATCGATGCGCAGGATCACGGTCGAAGGCATGACGCCGAGCAGCAGCGTGATCAGCGCCAGCCAGATCAGGCCGGCCTTTTCCCAGGGACCGGCATCGTGCGCATCCTGCAGGGCCGGCTCGCGCATCTGGCCGAGGAAGATGATGCCGTAGAACTTGACCATGGCGAAACCGGCCAGCGCGGCGACCAGCACCACCAATGCTGCCGCCACCGGCACCACCATGTTGAGCCAGGGATGCGGCAGGCCGGGCGAAAAAAGGAAGCTTTGCAGCAGCAGCCACTCGGAGACAAAGCCCGACAACGGCGGCAGGCCCGCGCTGGCGATCACTCCGGCCAGCGCCAGCCACGCCACCCAGGGCATGCGGTGGATCAGGCCGCCGAGCTTGCCCAGGTTGCGTTCCTTCGTCGCGTGCAGCACCGAGCCGGTGCAGAGGAAGAGCAGGCTCTTGAACCCGGCATGGGCGAGGCAGTGGTAGAGCACCGCGGTCATGGCCAGTGCCGCCAGCGCTTCCATGCGATAGGCATGGAAGATCAGGGTCAGGCCGATGCCGACGGCGATCAGGCCGATGTTCTCGATCGAGGAATAGGCCAGCAGCCGCTTCATGTCGTTTTGCACCGTGGCGTAGAGCACGCCGAACAGCGCGGTGACGAGGCCGACCACCAGCGCCACCACGCCCCACCACCAGATCGTCGTGTGCAGCAGGTCGAAGCTCACCCGCAGCAGTCCGTAGATGGCGGTTTTCAGCATCACGCCGCTCATCATCGCCGACACCGGCGAGGGCGCCGCCGGGTGCGCCTCGGGCAGCCAGACATGGAGCGGCACCAGGCCGGCCTTGGCGCCGAACCCGGCCAGTGCCAGGAGGAAGGCCGCCGAGCTCCAGAACGGCGCCAGTTCCTGGGTGCGCATCGCCGCGAAGCTGTAGTCACCGGCGCCGCCGGTCATGACGCCGAAGGACAGCAGGATGCCGATGGCGCCGATATGCGCGATCAGCAGGTAGAGGAATCCGGCGCGACGGATTTCCTCGTGCTTGTGGTCGGTGGTGACGAGGAAGAAGGATGACAGGGCCATGGTTTCCCAGGCCACCATGAAGGCGTAAGCGTCGTCGGCCAGCAGCACCATCAGCATGCTGGCGAGGAACAGGTGGTATTCGAGGCAGAGTACCCCGGGCGAGGCACCGGCGCCCTTGCGGAAGTAGCCGGCGGCATAGATCGAAATGCCGGCCGAGGCGAAACCCAGCAGCAAGGCAAACACCGCCGACAGGTTGTCCAGCCGCAGGTGGAAAGGCAGGTCGGGCAGGCCGATCACCAGCACCGCCGTCTGCGCCTCGCCGCCCAGAGCATTCAGCGCCGCGACGCCCATGCCGATGCCGACCGCGGCACCCAGCGGAAACAGCACCCTGCTGATGAAGGCCGCGTTGCGCGGCGCGACGAGCCCGCACAGGCCGATCGCCAGCCAGGCAGCAGCGGCGATCAGCAAGGCATCGATGGACAGCAGGTTACCTGGCACTCAGCGGCCTCCGCGACGGGCGTGCGGAGACGACCGGGATGGAAAGGGATTCGGGAAGGCACTGCATAGCGTAGGGATTTTACTTTGCATTGGTTCTGGAGCGGCGCCGGCTTCGCATCCGAAATCAACCGAAGCGCCTTGCGGCGACAGGGCGCAACGGACTTGCCGCGTCATCCTGGCCACGCTCCGCGGCTTCGGCATGAATGGCTTCCAGCGCCTCATCTGCGGTGGCGAACAGCCTTTGCTCGCCGATGAAATCGAGCAGTCCGGTGGCGCGCATGACGTCGATCACCTGCTTCTTCAGGCCGGAGAACGACACTTCGATGCCGGCATCGCGCATGTGCTGGACAACGTGGTGCATGACTTCTTCGCCCGAGGCATCGAGCTCGTTGATGCCGTTGCCGACCACCAGCAGCGCGCGCGCCTCCGGATTTGCCGCGACCGCATCGAGGATCGCGTCCTCGAAATAGGACACGTTGGCAAAATACAGGCGGCCGTCGAAACGCACCGCGGTGACGATCTTCGACGGCGGCAACTGGTGTACCGCTGCGTCGCGCAAGGTGCCGTCGGGATGGCGGCCGAGTATCGCCACGCGCGGCGTCATGGTGCGATAGAGATAGAGGCCGATGGCCAGGCCGGCGCCAATCATGATGCCCGAATCGAGGTGCGGCGCGAACGCGAGCGTGGCGACGAAGGTGACGATCGAGGCGATGCCGTCGTGGCGGTTGGCCTGCCAGGCATGCTTGATCGCATCGAAATTGATCAGGCCGATCACCGCCATGATGATCACGGCGGCCAGCACCGCCTGCGGCAGGTGGTAGAGCAGCGGCGTCAGGAACAACAGGGTCAGCAGCACGAAGGCTGCCGTGATCACCGAGGACATCCCGGTTTTCGCCCCGGCGTTTATATTGACCGCGGAGCGAGAGAAGGAACCCGATACCGGAAACGACTGGGTCATCGCCCCGACCAGGTTGGCCAGGCCCTGCCCGATCAACTCCTGGTTGGGATCGATCTTCTGCTTGGTCTTGGCGGCGATGGCCTTGGCGATCGAGATCGCCTCCATGAAGCCGACCAGCGAGATGACGATGGCGGCGGTGAGCAGGCTGCCGATCATGTCCCAGGAAAACTTCGGCAGGCCGACCGAGGGCAGGCCCTCCGGCACTTTGCCGACCACGTCGCCCCCCCCGGACAGCTTGAGGCTGCCGCTCGTGGCACGGGCGATGCGCCATTGCGTGCCGTCGGACTGAACGCCGGCCGGCAGCTTGCCCAGCGCATGGAACCTGGCCGGCTCGCCCGCCGCGCCGGGAACCTGTTCGAAGACGATGCTGCGCACGGCGCGGTTGTGCTTGCGATTTTCGTCCTCGCTGTCCTTGAGTTGCAACTTCGCCAGTTCGATTTCGTAGTTGAGCGTGGCCACCGCGTGTGCCTGGTCGCCGCCCGCCTTCTGCAACTTCTTGATGTCCGCGCTCCTGGCCACGAGTTGCTCGTTGATCTCGCGAATGCGCGCCTCGGTGCGGACGAACTCGGTCAGCAGCGCATGCGCCTCGGTATCGGCGATCTGTTCCAGCGTTGCGGTCGCATTGCGCTCAAAGCCGATCTGCCAGGAGACGACGGTGGTCAGTGCCACGGCGATCAGTACCCCCGGCAGTTTGGGCGCCTTCTTGCGGATCACCCACATGATCGCGATGGCCGTCGCCCCCATCGCCAGGGTCGGCAGGTGGGTGTCGCCGACCAGTCCGGCCACGCCCCAGATGTCCCGCATGAAGGACTCCGAGCGTCCCATGGGCACGCCGATCAGCTTGTTCACCTGCGACAGCGCGATGATGATCGCAGCCGCATTGGTAAAGCCGACGATGACCGGATGCGAAAGGAAGTTCACCACCACGCCGAGCTTGAAGGCGCCGAGGGTGAGCTGTATCACGCCGACCAGCAGCGCCAGCATGATCGCCAGCGCGATGAAGGCTTCCGAACCGGGCGCCGCGAGCGGCGTCAGGGACGAGGCGGTCAGCAGCGAGGCGACGGCCACCGGGCCGGTGCCGAGTTGCCGGGAGGACCCCCACAGCGCCGCTACCGCCACAGGCAGGAAGGCGGCATACAGGCCGTAATAGGCCGGCATTCCGGCCAACTGCGCATAGGCCATCGACTGCGGCACCAGCACCAGCGCCACCGTCAGCCCGGCGATGAAGTCGGCGCGCAGCGAGGCGCCCGAATAGGGAAACCAGCGCAGGAACGGCAGGGCTCGTTGCAGGAGATGCGGGATGTTCATGCCCAGTCTTGAGGTTCTCTTTGCGAAGCGTCTGATATTAACAGTGCCTAATAGAGCATATCCAACAAGGTTTTTATTCCAGAATCAGATGGGCGAATCCTGCCGCAGAAAGAAACCCGGTGCCGCGGCAGGGCATGTGTCCCTGGTCGCCGTGTCGCCAGCGCCGACTTCTGCAAAATCCCGGGAATGCATTCCCCGACGCCGGCATTCCGGGCCGATTCCGGCCCCGGATCACCCATCCCGCTATCCATCACTGGCGTCCGCATTTCAACTCCATGGTCATTGCGTGCAGCGCGAGTCGGCTGCAGGCGATATTTCCGTTGTCAGACAGGCGTCCCTGCGGCGGGGCCTGAGTCATAATCGGCAGACAGCCAAGCAAAGGAACCCGCCATGGGGCACCGCCTCTCGAAAATCTATACACGCACCGGCGACGCCGGCACCACCGGCCTCGGCGACGGCTCGCGCACGTCGAAGGACTCGGCCCGCGTCGCCGCCATGGGCGACGTCGATGAACTCAACTCGCTGATCGGGGTGATCCTCTGCGAGGACGTCCCCGCCGATGTGCGTGAGCTCTTCACCGGCATCCAGCACGACCTGTTCGACCTCGGCGGCGAATTGTGCATCCCCGGTTCGGCCCTGCTGAAAGCCACGCAGCCGGCACGACTCGAGGCCGCCATCGATCATTACAACGCCGACCTCGGACCGCTCAAGGAATTCATTTTGCCCGGAGCCGGAATTCCCCTTCCCCCCGCCCCCCTTCCCGAAGTGGGTGACGGCGGTTCGCCGACTGCGTCGGCTCCGGGTGGTGGATTGCGCGGCTCGGGGCGGCCCAGCGCCGCGCGCGCCGCAGCCCTCACGCACCTCGCGCGCACCGTCTGCCGCCGCGCCGAGCGCATGACGGTGACGCTCGCTGCCGATGAGCCGGTGTCGGACGCAGGACGGCAATACCTGAATCGCCTCTCCGACCTGCTGTTCGTGCTGGGCCGCTGGCTCAACAAATCCGCCGGCGGCAGCGACGTTCTCTGGCAAAAGGGCAAGAACGCTTAAGGAAGCGCTGAATCAGCCGTCACACCGGCGAAGGCCGGTGTCCAGTGCCATGATTCTTCTGGATTCCGGCTTTCGCCGGAATGACGAAAACTTGTTTGATCAGCGCTTCCTGAATCTCAAGGAAAAAGTCGGCGCTGGCGATACGGCGCCCCGAGGCCCGCTCCAGCCCTGAAACCTACTTTTTTAGTATGGATTTAAGTTTCTGATTTATAAATGATTCGTATCAATTTAACGGCGCCAGGGAAGGTGCATAGTCGGTTTGTCCCAGCCCACAGGTCAAACGCCATGCATGCTCATCTCTCTCCCGATTCGATCTATCCCTTCGACGCGCGCGGCATTGCCAAGCGCTTCCGTCATGCCGCCATTTTCGGTTCCCTCGATGCCTTGCGCGCCGGCGAAACCATGCGCTTCGTCAATGACCACGACCCCTTGCCGCTGCTCGATCAACTGGCGCAACGCTATGGCGAGGCCGTAGAGATCGCTTACCGCCAGCGCGAAGCGGGCAACATCGTGATCGACTTCATCAAGAAGCAGTAAGTCCGTGCAGACGCCGGCCTTTTACGACCAGGTTCGCAGCCTGAACGTATATGACCCGCTGGCCGGGTTCCTCGGCGCCGCCGAGGAAGGCCTGATCGAGTATCGCTATGTCGACGCCGTCAAACTTGCCGGCCACTCCTGTCCGACCGTGGCCGCCGCCTACTGGATGACGCTGAAGGCGCTGGAGCACCTCTACCCCGATTCCCTGCCGCAACGCGGCGGTATCCGCGTCGAGTTCCGCCAGGACCCGTTGTCCGGCGTCACCGGCGTCATCGCCAATGTCGTCGCCCTGCTTACCGGCGCCACGCATGACACCGGCTTCAAGGGCATAGGCGGACAGTTCGACCGGCGCCGGCTCTTGCATTTTTCAGCGGAAATCTCCGGGGAGATTCGTTACACGCGGATCGATACCGGACAGGCGGTCGACGCCACGGCGCAGTTACAGTCCATCCCCTTCGCGCCGCAGACCGCCGCACTGATGCAGAAATGCCTCGACGGCAGTGCCACTGCGGAGGAAGAGGCGGAATTCCGCGCATGCTGGCAGGCGCGCGTGCGCATGCTGCTGCTGGAGCATGGCGACGATCCGGAGGTTTTCGTGCTGCGCCCGGTGGGGCAGTAGAACCGCTGCGCGAGTGCTGGCCTAGCGAATGCGCGAACGCCTGGCTTCCATGCAATCGAGAAGCTGCGAACTGACGCTGCGCAGGCGTTGATTCAGCAGCATCAGCAGTTCCATCATCAGCTTGACGCCGATGCGCGGCTCTTCGGCGATCAGGCGCGACAGGCTTTCGCGATCGAGCACCGCGACGGTCGCGATGTCGAGCGCGACGCAACTGGCAAAGCGCGGTTCGCCGTCGATCAGCGACATTTCACCGAGGGTCTTGCCCGGGCCGGCGGTGCCCATGATTTGCGCCAGGCCGCGCACGTCCTTCTTGACGATCTCGACATTGCCCTCCAGCAGCAGCAACATGAAGTCGCCGGTATCGCCTTCGTGGATGATCTCCGAACCCAGCGGCGCCCGGTAGCAGCGCATGTAGCGGGCCAGTCCCTCCAGCTCTTCCGGATCGAAGTCCTCGAACAGCTGGATGACCTCGATGATCTCGCGGATGCGGCCGACGAAGGGCACGGCATCGCCGAGGTACTCGATATAGGGAATCTTGTCGATCGAACTCATGGTCGCGGCATTATAGCCCCGCCCGGGAAGGGCACAGCCAGACTGATCCAGCCGGTCCGGACGCGACATCAGCGCCCGGCCAGCGCCAGGCGACGCGCCTTCACCGCGTCGGCCAGTATGTCCAGCACGGCGACCGTATCGTCCCAACCCAAACAGGCATCGGTGACGGACACGCCGTAATCGAGAGGCTTGCCGGGGGTCAGGTCCTGCCGCCCCTCCTTGAGGTGGGACTCGATCATGACGCCGAAGATGCGCTCTTCGCCGGCGGCCATCTGCGCCGCGACATCGCGCGCCACGTCGATCTGGCGCTTGAACTGCTTGCTGCTGTTGGCGTGCGAGAAATCGATCATGACGCGCGCGGCGAGACCGGCCTTGCCCAGTTCGACGCATGCCGCTTCCACCGCCGCCGCGTCATAATTCGGCGCCTTGCCGCCGCGCAGGATGACGTGGCAATCCTCGTTGCCATTGGTCGAGACGATGGCCGAATGCCCGGCCTTGGTCACCGACAGGAAATGGTGCGGGCTGGCCGCGGCCTTGATCGCGTCTACCGCAATGCGCAGGTTGCCGTCGGTGCCGTTCTTGAAACCGACCGGACACGAGAGGCCCGAGGCCAGTTCCCGATGCACCTGCGACTCGGTGGTGCGCGCGCCGATGGCGCCCCAACTGATCAGGTCGGCCGTGTATTGCGGGGTGATGGTATCGAGGAATTCCGTCGCCGCCGGCAGGCCGAGCTCGCCCAGTTCCCACAGCAGCTTGCGCGCCAGGCGCAGGCCGTCGTTGATGCGGAAGCTGCCGTCCATGCGCGGGTCGTTGATCAGTCCCTTCCAGCCCACCGTGGTGCGCGGCTTCTCGAAATAAACCCGCATCAGGATCAGCAGGTCGGCGGCATGGCGGTCGGCCGCGGCGCGCAGCTTGCGCGCGTAATCCATCGCCGCGTCGTAATCGTGGATCGAGCAGGGACCGACCACCGCCACCAGCCGATCGTCGGCGCCGTGCAACACGCGATGCACGCCCTGGCGCGCCTCGTAGGTGGTATCCGCGGCCGCATCGGTGGTGGGAAACTCGCGCAGGATGTGGCCGGGGGGCGATAGTTCCTTGATTTCGCGGATGCGGACGTCGTCGGTGATGTGTTTCATGCTTCGACCCGGATGCTGGGAAAGGCGCAATTGTACCGGTCGGACAATGCGCAGGCCTGCATGCTGCGGTTTTCCGCGATTCCCATTCGACGCGCCAGGGGGTAAAGTAAGCCGGCTTGCCAAAAACGAGGGGGAATCATGTTCCAGGTTCGAATTCACGGCCGGGGCGGTCAGGGCGTCGTCACGGCGGCCGAGATGCTGTCCATCGCGGCTTTCGAGGAGGGCCGCCACGCGCAGGCCTTTCCCAGTTTTGGTTCCGAGCGCACCGGCGCGCCGGTGGTGGCCTTCTGCCGCATCGCCGACAAGGAAATCCGCCTGCGCGAGCCGATCATGGAACCCGACGCGCTGATCATCCAGGACCCGTCCCTGCTGCACCAGGTCGTTGTCTTCGCCGGCCTGAAAAAAGGCGGC
>CAIZHL010000565.1 GCA_903932755.1 uncultured beta proteobacterium | reverse complement strand
TGGGAGAGCGCGACGTTCGCAACGTCGAGGCCAGCGGTTCGATCCCGCTCACCTCCACCATTTCATGGTGGCCAGGTTCCGTTCCGGCTGCCGGGCAATTCGGACGGCTGGCGCTGCGACTGGGCGCCCCGGTGCCGACGGCGGAGTAGCACCATGAATACATCCCAACGCATCGCGCTGATCGTTGCAGTCGCAAACCTGGCGCTGCTCATGGTTTTCCCGCCTTACGATTATGTGTCGCTGCAACGCGGCAACATTCCCACCTTCGACGGTTTTTACTTTGTCTTCGGCTCCCATCAGAGCCGCGTGATGAACGCGAACTTTCTTGCCCTCGAGCTCATCGTGGTGTCGATCAATGCCTGCATCGCCATGCTGCTGTTGCGCGATCCGCCAGTGCGGGCAGGGCGGAATCCGGGCGGTAACCGGCGGCAACGAATCGTCCTGGCATTGATGGCAGTCAATCTGGTGTTGGTGCTGCTGTTCCCGCCATTCGAGTATTTTTCGGCGATCACCAAAGCGGCCCTGCCAACCTTTGAGGGCTTCTATTTTCTGTTCGGCGACAACTCCCAGCGGCAGTTGGTCACGGCGATCCTTTACATAGAGGTCGCCGTGATAGTGATCAACGGCGCTTTGCTCTGGTTGCTGTTCAAGGACAAGAAACAAGGTGAAATATCGGAGGAGCAAGCCCGGGCCCTGGCCCGGCGCGTCCGCGCTGCGCAGAAATAGTGGCGGGCATCAGCGGTTTCCGGTAGTTCTGACTCGTCTCCTGCGCATGGTTTCAATCTTGTCTTCGCCTGATTCTTGGGTATAATTCGGCCCTCTCAAGCGCCCGTAGCTCATCTGGATAGAGTACTTGGCTACGAACCAAGGGGTAGGGAGTTCGAATCTCTCCGGGCGCACCATAAAACGACAAGGCAGTTAGTGAAAGTGATCACTAACTGCTTTTTGCATTTCGGGACGGGCGGCGCATTCTTTCCATAAATCCTTCTCCGGTGCCCGGCCCGACCCCTTGCGGGTGTTCCCGCGGGGAACGGTTCGTCCGCCGCCACCGCGTCACGGACGCATGCTGACGATGTGACATCGTGAAGACGGGTTCGAAAATCAGCCCGATGCAGTTCGCCTGGGAAGTGCCGCCGGCGCACGATCCGTATCTGCACTGGCGTGTTCGCCGCAGCACGCTGTATGCATTTATCGCGTCGCTGCTTGTGCATGGGCTGGTACTTTTCGTGGTTCCCCGGCAACCAGTCGGCGGCAGCGAGGCGTCTCCGGAAGGCAGTGATCGACTGGTTGTGAACTTGCGGCCGCCGGCATCGCCGCGGAGCGCACCAAGCGCTCCGCCCGCGATTCCCCCGGACAGGCCGGAGCCGCCTGCGAGCCGTCGCCCCAGGGCAACGCCGGCTCCGGTCATCGCGCTGAACAAGCCGCGCGAGAACAACCTGTCCGCACCGGCGGTGCCGGCGATGCCGGCAGTTCCGCCGCGTCCGCCCGCCGACGCGCCGACCGACATGCAGTCGTTTGTCGACGCGCAAAGAGCCCGTCGCCGGTCTGCCGAAGGGCTGGCCGGCAGGGACCCGGCCTCATTTCCCGCGCCGGCCGTCGAGCGGGAACCATCGGAAGATGAGATCCGGATGGCGAAGGTCAAGCGCAATCTGACGGTCGGCACCAGCGGCATATTCCAGATCATCAGCATCGAGTCGCGCCGTGCGGCTTTTTCCTTCCGCGGCTGGACCAACGACTCGAGCAATTCGCGGCGCGAGTATATTCAGGTCGAAATCGGCAACAACAGCAGTATCGAGATCGCGATCGTGCGCAAGATGATCGAGTTGATCCGCCGGTATTACCCGGGCAATTTCAACTGGGAGTCGCAGCGGCTCGACCGCACGGTGGTCCTGTCGGCGCGAATTGAAGACAACGAAGGCCTCGAGGCCTTCATGTTGAAGGAATTCTTCGGCGAATCGCCGCGGAACAACCGGTTTCGCTAAAGCGCTGCATCGGCGGCGAAGCGGTTCGCGTATAAACTTCCTTTTTGCGGTTTATCCACAGGCGGAAGCATGAAGACTCTTTTTTTGATTTTGTTCGGATGTGGCGCGGCGCTGCAGGCCTTGGCGCAGGACATAACTTTGCGCCATGATCTTGAAGGCAAGTCGCTGGATACCCTGGCGACCCTGGCCCTGCGCTTCAACGACGAACAGAAGGGCAGGGGCCGGGTGCTTCTGCAGGACGCGCGCGGACTCGAGAACAAGCAAGTGCTGCCGCACCTCGCCCTGCTCGACCCCGATGACAGCATGGAGTTTTTTTCGACCCGACCGCGCTTTCGTCCCTTGCACGAGGTGATGCACGAAGCGGGGCAGAAGCTCGATGCCGCCTGGTTCTATCCCCAAATCGCAGATGCAGCGGATGACGCCAGCGGGCGCATCCAGGCGCTGCCGATGGCGCTTTCCCTGCCGGTGTTGTTTACCAATCGCGCCGCCCTGCGCAAGGCGGGGATTGACCCGGACCTGCCGGTGAAGACATGGTGGGATTTGCAGAAGGTGGCGGGACAGATTTACGACGGCGGCGGCAAGTGCCCCCTGACCACCGCGCGATTTGCCTGGATTCATTCCGAGAATGTGTCTTCGCAGGCAGGGGAGTCCTCCGTGGCCAAGGTGGGATCGGTTGACAAGGTGCAGGTCAATGGCATGGTCAACGTCAAGCATCTGGCGCTGCTGGCGAGTTGGCAGAAGAGTCGCTACTTTCACTATTCCGGTCCCGGCCGGGAAGGCAATCGACGCTTTCTCAGCGGCGAATGCGCGATGCTGACCGGCGAATCTTCGCTGTACGCCGACGCCAGGCGCGCCGGACTCGATGTCGGCATTGCCGCCCTGCCGCACTACGATGACGTGTACGGTGCGAAACCTGCCGACACGCTGCCGGATGGCGCCGGCCTCTGGGCCCTGGCCGGACACAAGAAGGAAGAATACAAACTCGCGGCCCGCTTCGCCGATTTCATGCTGCGCCCCGCGGTGCAGATCGAGTGGGTCAGCGCCACCGGCTATTTGCCGATGACGTCGGCGGCGCTGAAGGGGCTGCGCGACTCGGGCATTCCGCAGCAGGTGCTGGACGCGGCGGAAAAGCGCCTTTCGGTGACGCGCAAAGGCAGCGTGCGGGTCAATCACGGGCCGTTGCGCGACATGCTGCGCGAGTTCATGGGCGAAGAAGTGGCCCCGGTCTGGACCACCGACAGACCCGCCAAGGAAGCGCTGGACAACGTCGTGCGTCGGGTCGACGCGGCGACGGCTACGCCGGCCAAGGCGGGCCCGGTTCGCACGAAGTGATCTATCCGCGCATCATTGCGCATCGCTGCGGTGGCGCCCTGGCGCCGGAAAATACGCTGGCCGGTCTGCGTCTGGCGGCGCGCCTGGGCTGTGGCGGGGTCGAGTTCGACACCATGCTCGCCGCCGACGGCGTGCCCGTCCTGATGCACGACGAGACCCTGGAGCGCACCACCTCCGGCTGCGGCCGCGTCGCCGACCTGGACTCCATCAGCCTCGCCCGTTTCGATGCCGGCAGCCGGCACCATCCTGCTTTTGCCGCGGAGCCGGTGCCCACCCTTGAGGAAGCACTGCGTTTGTGCGCCGCTCTCGGTTTGTGGGCGAATGTCGAAATCAAGCCGGCGGCCGGGCAGGAGGTCGTGACCGGACAGGTGGTTGCCCGTCATGCCGCCGCAGCGACCGGCAAGCTGCTGTTGTCCTCGTTTTCTTCCCGTGCCCTGCTTGCGGCGGCCGATGAGGCCGTGCAATTGCCGCGCGCGATGCTGTTCGAAGCGATTCCTGCCGATTGGCGCGAGCGCTTGATGGAAACAGGCGTGTGCGCCTTGCACTCGGCGGCGAGCGGGTTGAGTGTCGACGCTCTGCAGGCGGTGCGCGATGCCGGGTTTCCAGTAGCCTGTTACACGGTCAATCGCCGCGACGAGGCCGAGCGACTGTTTGCAATGGGCGTCAGCGCCGTGTTTACGGACCGGCCGGATCTTTGGACCCCGGCGGAGATGTAAGTGCAGCTAACCCCTGCTTACAATTCCATGGTCAGCGCCTGGTGGTCCTTCGCGTTATCTTGCGCATGGGGCTGTCCCATTTCAATTACCAGGAGCACTACATGAAACGCACATCCAGTCTGCTGATCGCTGTCCTTGCCATTTGCGCGCTGCCTGCCCTGGCGCAGACCAGCACACCCAAGGTCGACCAGCGTCAGGCAAACCAGCAGCAGCGCATCGATCAGGGCGTAGCCTCGGGACAATTGACCGGCAAGGAAGCGGCCAAACTGGACAAGGGCCAGGCGCAGGTGGAGAAGAAGGAAGCCAAGGCCAAGGCCGACGGTAAGGTCACGCCCAAGGAGCGCGAGAAGTTGAAGCAGGCGCAGAACAAGCAAAGCCAGAAGATCAGGCACGAAAAGCACGACAAACAGCATGATCTCAATCACGATGGCAAGAAGGACGCCCCCGCTGCAAAGAAGTAAGAGCGTTCAGCTGTGCAAAAGCCCGCCGTAGCGCGGGCTTTTTTTATCCGCCGCGTCCGGGTGCGGACGGCGTCCCCGGCGGGACATGCCTCTGGACGCGGAGGCGGCATTCCCCTGTGTGATGAGCCCTGATCTTGTAAAATCCACTTTTTGCGTCAAAGGCTGCGCCCGCCATGAAATGCTCCGAAATCCGCCAGGCTTTCCTCGATTTTTTCGCTGCCAAAGGCCACCAGGTCGTGGCCTCCAGTTCACTGGTGCCGCACGACGATCCGACGCTCTTGTTTACCAATGCCGGGATGAACCAGTTCAAGGATGTGTTCCTCGGCTTTGACAAGCGCAGCTACAACCGCGCTGCCAGTTCGCAGAAATGCGTGCGCGCCGGCGGCAAGCACAATGACCTGGAAAACGTCGGCTATACCGCCCGGCATCATACCTTCTTCGAAATGTTGGGCAATTTTTCTTTTGGCGATTATTTCAAAAAGGACGCCATTGCCTTTGCCTGGGAATTTCTCACCGAAAAGCTGAAACTCGATCCCAACAAACTTTGGGTCACCGTCTATGACGACGACGACGAGGCCTTCGCGCTCTGGGAGCAGGTAGAAACCTTGCCCAAGGGCCGTATCGTCCGTATGGGTGAGAAAGATAATTTCTGGGCCATGGGTGACACCGGCCCCTGCGGCCCCTGTTCGGAAATCCATATCGACCAGGGGACGGAAGTGGGATGCGGCCGCAACGATTGTGTGCTCGGCTGTGAATGCGACCGGTTTCTCGAATTGTGGAACCTGGTGTTCATGCA
>CAIZHL010000564.1 GCA_903932755.1 uncultured beta proteobacterium | reverse complement strand
GGCCTGCTCCATGGCGTTCTGCACGGACTCGAGGCGGCGCAGGCTGCCGTCGCCCATGCGCCGCACGGTACAGTCGCCGGCGGCGACGATGGCCGGGTCGGAGCTACGGCTGCAGGCATCGACCACGATGCCGCCCGCCACCTCGAGGCCGGCGGCCTGCGCCAGCTCGGCATTGGCGATGACGCCGATGCCGACCAGCACCAGGTCGGCGGCGAATTCGCGACCGTCGGCGGTCCTGACGGCGGCAATCCGGCCATTGCTTCCGACCAGTTCGGAAACAGAGGCGCCAAGCACGACCTCGACGCCATGGCCGACGTGCAGGTCACGGTAGAACTGCGACACATGCGGCGGCACGACGCGGGCCATCAGGCGCTCTGCGGCTTCCAGCACGGTGACGTGCTTGCCTTTGCGACTGGCCACGGCGGCGACTTCGAGGCCGATGAAGCCGCCCCCGATGATCACCACGTTCTGCGCGGTCTCCAGCGCGGCCTTGATGGCGCGGGAATCGTCCAGCGAACGCAGGCCGCAGACGCCGCCCAATTCGGCGCCGGCCAGCGGCAGCGGCCGCAGGCGCGCGCCGGTGCACAGCGCGAGGCCGTCGTAGGCCAGTGTCGAGCCGTCGTCGAGCGTGATCTGCCTTGCGGCGCGATCGATCGCCGTAACGCCAGCGCCGAGTTTTGCAGCGAGCTGCTTTTTTTCCATGGCTTCCGCCGTGCGCATCATCAGTTGCGCCTCGGCGGTATCGCCCTGCAGGTAGCCCTTGGACAGCGGCGGGCGGTGGTAGGGCCCATGCGCTTCGGCGCCGATCAGCGTGATCGGCCCGGCATAGCCCTCCGCACGCAGGGTTTCCGCGACGGTCAATCCCGCCAGCCCGGCGCCGACAATCAGCATTCCGCTCATACTTTTTTCCTCGTGTGCTGCGGCCGCGCTTCCGGCCTTGCTGGTTGAAACCGGTGGATGTAATCCGCATCGTCATCCCGGGCCTGACCCGGGATCCAGCAACCACCGCCACCTGGATACCGGCGTTCGCCGGTATGACGTTTCGAAAGTAAGGAGTCTTTGTCCTAGCCCGCAGGCCGCGCTCCGATGAATTTCGGTTCTTCGAACAGGGATACGAACTTCACCTGGCGCACCTCGGGATGGTCGGGCAGCAGGTACATGGTGGGCGTCAGCATTTCCTCGAAGATGCCGCGCAGGCTGCGCGCGCCGACGCCGTATTCCATCGCCAGGTCGGCGATCTGCTCGAACACCAGCGCTTCGATCGTCAGCTCCACGCCGTCGTTGGCCAGCATCTGGTGGAACTGCCTGTAGATCGAGTTCTTCGGCTCGGTCATGATGCGCACCATCATGTCGCGCGACAGCGGGTTGAAGTGGGCGATGATCGGCAGGCGCCCGGCGAACTCCTGGATCAGGCCGAACTCGAACAGGTCGGTCGGCTTGATGCGCGAGTTGAGGCGGTCGAGCATTTTCTGGTTGTCGCTTTCGGAGGTGGAAATGAAGCCGAAGGCGCGGGTGCGCGCCCGGTTCTCTTCGAGGCCGACGAAGGCGCCGCCGCAGATGAACAGCACCTGCGTGGTGTCGATGTACTGCGCGCCCCTGATCTTGACCGGCACGCCTTCCATTATTTTCAGCAGCGCGTGCTGGACGCCTTCGCCCGAGGTGCCGCGCACCTGGCCCTGCTGTCCGCTGATGGCCTTCAGCTTGTCGATTTCGTCGATGAAGACGATGCCGCGCTGGGCGCGTCCGACGTCGCCCTCGGCCTTGTCGATCAGGCGCAGCAGGATCGCCTCGATTTCTTCGTTGACGTATTCGCTTTGCGCCAGCGAGGTGGCGTTGGCGGTGACGAAGGGCACCTGCAGGACGCGCGCCAGGGTTTCGCAGACCAGGGTCTTGCCGGTGCCGGTGGGGCCGACCAGCAGCACGTTGCTCTTGATGATCTCGACCTTGTCGGGTCCGGCGAGCGCGATCTTCTTGTAATGGGTGTGGATGGCCACGGCAAGCTGGCGCTTGGCTTCTTCCTGGCCGACCACATGCTGGTCGAGGTATTTGACGATCTGGCTCGGGGTCATGGCGGGAGGCTTGGCCTGCAGGGAAGAAAGGGACAGGCACAAGATTACCAGCAAGGCCCCGACTTCTGCGCGCCGGCTGCGGGATTGTCCGCCCCGTGCCGCGGCGGGGCCGAACTGCTATTCTGTGCGCATGCTCGATTCCCAGACCATCGACCTGCTGCGGCAACTCGGCATGGATCCCGCCAGCATCGAATCGCTGCTGGCGAGTGCCGCGATCCTCACCGTGGCGACGCTGGTGGCGGTCATTCCTACCGGCATCATCGCCAGGCGCAAGCACCGCTCGCGCGGCCTGTGGCTGCTGTTCGCTCTTTCCGTTCCGGTGATCCCCCTGCTGCTGGTCTGGCTGCTGCCGCCGCTGCCGGCACCACCTGCGTCCCCCGCTGACCCGAGTACAAAACCATGAGCCATCACAAATCCCGTGAAGTCGTGCTGCCGATCACAATGACGCCGGAACTGCATGCGGCGCTCGACGCCCTGCGCGAGACCTGGCGTCGCGACCCGGCCGCGGTGCCGCGCGGGCTGTCCTGTTCGCAGTCCAAGGAAGGTGCATTCGTCGTTTCCGCCGCCGAATCGGTTTTCGTCACGCTGCCCGGCGCCTGCGTCGTGAAAGGCCTTGGCGCCATCGAAATGGTCGGCATCGAACCCATCTTCGAACCCGGCGCCGGCTCGAAAACCCTGGTGCTGCGCGACACCGAGGAGGGCTGGAAGTTTTCCGTCAAGTTCGTGCCGCCGATCGTGCGCGAACGCAATACGAAGTAAGCGGGCCTGATTCCGGCGACGCAGCTGACGCCACCGTTTCATGCGTCGGATGCAGGTCGGACCGGTTCGTCGCGCAGCAGCAACCACATCAGGCGCAGGCCGATCAGCGCATTGGCCACGGCAAATCCGGTGACCATCAGCGCCGCCGCGGGAGCCAGTTCAAGGTTGCGGGCGATCCAGGCCAGCACGGTCGACAGCAGGTTGAGCACGACCATCAGCCAGAAAGCCGGGTTGCGCGGCTGCCAGAGCCGGGAGAATTTCACGTGTCGCCGCCCGAGTAGCGGATCTGCTGCCGCGAGCGGGCGGGCTGGGTCAGATGGTCGAGCGGCAGGACGTGGGTCTGCTTGACCTTCTGCAGCGCGATATTGGTCGTGACGCGGGCGACGCCGGGCAGGCGCAGCACGCGCTTCATCATCAGTTCGGAGAAGGCCGGCAGGTCCTGGGCGACGATGCGCAGCAGGTAATCGGCGTCGCCGCTGACCGAGTAACAGTAGAGGACTTCCGGCAGCGCGCTGGCGGCGCTCTCGAAGGCGTCGGAATGGCTCTTGCCGTGGCGTTCGAGGATGACGTGGGCGAAGGCGGTGACGCCGAGCCCGATCGCTGCCGCATCGAGCAGGGCGGCATGGCCGGCGATGATGCCGGCCTCGGCCAGGCGCTGCAGGCGGCGGCTGATCTGCGAGGCCGACAGATGCACGGTGGCGCCGAGCACGGCGTTGGTGGCGTTGCCGTGCTGCTGCACGGCGTCGAGCAGGGCCAGGTCGAAGCGATCGATGGTTACTGTTGGCATGTAATAGGTGATTTCTGCACAAAACGTGCATGATACTGTGAAAGTGCCTGTTAACATGAACACATCGTGGGCTCGGGAAGGAGGAAAATGCTTTCCATTCCCTTCGCCGGACACACCCCCATGAACCTCGTCGAATCCCTCCTGCATGCCCTCAAGGATCATGGCGCCCGCCAGATCTTCGGCATTCCCGGCGATTTCGCCTTGCCCTATTTCCGCATCATCGAAGAGTCGCAGATCCTGCCGCTGCACACACTGTCGCACGAACCGGGCGTGGGCTTCGCGGCGGATGCCGCGGCGCGCGCGCACATGGGCATCGGCGTCGCCGCGGTGACCTATGGCGCCGGGGCGCTGAACATGATCAATGCCGTCGCCGCCGCCTACGCCGAGAAATCGCCGCTGGTGGTGCTCTCGGGCGGGCCGGGCAAGGGCGAGGCGCGATCCGGCCTGCTGTTGCACCATCAGGCCAAGACGCTGGATTCGCAGTTCCAGATGTTCAAGGAAATCACCTGCGACCAGGTCCGGCTAGACGATGCCGCGCGCGCGCCGGCCGACATCGCCCGCGTGCTGGCGAATTGCCGGCGCCGTTCGGAGCCGGTGTACATCGAGATTCCGCGCGACATGGTGAATCTGCCCTGCGCGCCGGTAATGCGCGAACCGGCGCCTCCGGTGGACGCCGAAGCGCTGGCCGCCTGCGTTGCGGAAATCCTGGCGCGCCTGGCACAAGCCAAATCCCCGGTGCTGATGGCCGGCGTCGAAGTGCGGCGCTACGGCCTCGAAGACAAGGTGGCGCTGCTCTCGCGCCGCCTCGGCCTGCCGGTGGTGACCAGTTTCATGGGCCGCGGCCTGCTCGCCGACCACGATGCGCCGCTGGTCGGCACCTACATGGGCGTCGCCGGCCTGCCGGAAGTGACGCAACTGGTCGAAGGCTCGGATGGCCTGTTCCTGCTGGGCGAGATCATTTGCGATACGAACTTTGCCGTATCGGAAACCCGGATCGACATGCGCAAGACCATACAGGCGCTGGATGGCCGGGTCACCATGGGTTACCAGCTGTATCCGGACCTGCCGCTGGCCGTGCTGGTCGACGCCTTGCTGGAAAGCCTGGGTCCGACAGAGAAGGCCTTCGCGGTCAAGCCCGCGACCTATCCCCACGGCATGGTCGCCGATAGCGCAAGCATCACGCCGACCGACATCGCCACCGCGGTGAACGACCTGATGGCCGCCCACGGCAAGATGCCGATCGCTTCCGACATGGGCGACTGCCTGTTCACCGCGATGGAAATCGAGCACACCGCGCTGGTGGCGCCCGGCTATTACGCCACCATGGGTTACGGCGTGCCGGCCGGCCTCGGCCTGCAGGCGGCGACCGGGCAGCGGCCGCTGATTCTGGTCGGCGACGGCGCCTTCCAGATGACCGGCTGGGAACTCGGCAACTGCCGGCGCTACGGCTGGGACCCGATCGTGCTGCTGTTCAACAACGCCAGCTGGGAAATGCTGCGTACCTTCCAGCCCGAATCAGGCTTCAACGACCTCGGCCACTGGGGTTTTGCCGAAATGGCGGCCGGCATGGGCGGCGACGGCGTCCGCGTCGGTACCCGCGCCGAGCTGAAAGCCGCGCTGGACAAGGCGGTGGCGACGCGCGGCCGCTTCCAGCTGATCGAAGTGACGCTGCCGCGCGGCGTGCTGTCAGCCACGCTGCAGCGCTTTGTTGCCGGGGTGAAGCGGCTCAGCGCGGTGAAATAAGTTAGCCTTGGCCGGTGATACTCAGCGCTTGCCGCCTTCGCCACCTGCTGTTTGCCTGCGCCGCCCTGCTGACGGCCGGCTCCCTGCGCGCGCAGGCCCCTGATCTGGAGGCGCCGCGTGCGCTAGCGGCACTCGAACAGGGGCTGGCCGCCGAAATGGGGCGCGGCCTCAGGCGCAATGCGCTGCTGGCGATCAGGCTGTATTGCGATGCGGCTCTGACCGGCAGTGCCGAGGGCTTCTTCCGTATCGGCCGCGTGCTGGCCCGGGGGCCGCTGCATCTGCGCAATCCGGCGCTGGCCAACGCCTATTTCGCACAGGCGGCCCAGCTGGGCCACCATGCCGCCTTCGAGAGTTTCGACGAAAGCGTTGCGGCGACGCCGCCGCTCGAGGATTGCAGCACGCTGGAACCCGGCGCGACGACCGGGCCTTTCGACCTCGACGGCTACCTGGCCGGCCTGCCGCCGGCCAGGCGCCGGGTTGCCGAACTGATTCGCCGCCACGCTGCGCGCTACGGCATCGACCTGCGCATCGCCCTGGCGATCGCCTTGGCCGAATCCAACCTGAACGCCGAGGCGGTGTCGCCCAAAAACGCCCAGGGCGTGATGCAGTTGATCCCGGATACTCAGGCGCGTTTCGGCGTTACCCGGCCCTTCGACGCCGAATCCAACATCAAGGGCGGCCTGGCCTACCTGAAATGGCTCAAGGCGCGCTTTGACGGAGACTGGTCGCTGATCGCCGCCGCCTACAACGCAGGGGAGGGCGCCGTGGAAAAGCACGGCGGGATTCCGCCCTATCGAGAGACCGAAGCCTACGTCAGGCGGGTCTTGTTTTTTGCGGGTTTCGCCAAGGCAAAAAGCATTTGATTGACGCAGGGCAGCATCGGCCAGGCGCTTGATTGCGCTGGCCGTTCGGTGGCGTGCCTTGGCGATCGGCGAGACGGGTGAGTCTGCGCTGCAATCACCGGTCGCCTCTCCATCGGGTGCGCCGGAGCACTCGATCCTCCCTTGTGCCGGCTCTTGTGACAAGTCTGGATGCCGTTTCCCGATCTTCCAAAAAAACCCCTAAAAACCAAGTATGTTTGTCTGGAATTGGATTTTGCACACTACGAATATTTTCCGGTTATCGGTCCGGATTCGCTTGACAGCCTGCAAATGGAAATGGAAAATAACCATACTTAAAGTATTGCTATTTGATTTCTATCCAAAGGAGTATTGAACATCATGATGAATAAAATCATTGCAGCTTCACTTGCTGTTTCGGGCCTTGCGTTTGCTGCGGGTGCACAAGCGGAAGCCGGGGATTTCGTGGTGCGCCTGCGCGCCACCAGCGTGTCTCCGGATGAAGGCAGCAGCCTTGGCAAGAAGACCGACCAGGCCTATGGCGCCGGCACAGCCGCTGCCCTGTACGGGAATGCCGGTGCCGAGTTGCGTGTCGATAGCAACCTGATCCCCGAAATCGACTTTTCCTACTATTTCACCAAGAACCTGGCTGCCGAACTGATCCTTGCCACGGGCACCCGCCATGATGTGAAGACCTCCAGCGCTGGCGCCCTGCTGAACTCAACGAAACTGGGCAGCGTTGATCTGCTGCCGCCGACCCTGACCCTGCAGTGGCACTTCATGCCCGACCAGAGCTTCGATCCCTATGTCGGCGCCGGCGTGAACTACACGTACTTCATGGACAAGAACCTGACGGCAAATACGGTGGTCGGCCCGCAGAAGATCAAGCTCGAAAGCGACTCGTTCGGCGGCGCGCTGCAGTTCGGCTTCGATGTCAACCTGAAGGATCGCTGGCTGCTCAACTTCGACGTCAAGAAAGTCTGGATAAATACTGACGTCAAGCTGAATGCCCCGGTGCTGGGCGCCGGCTGGCGCAAGATCGACAGCCTCGACATCGATCCCTGGGTCATCAGCGTCGGTATCGGCAAGAAGTTCTAAGCAGGCAGCGGCCACAGCACCTTCAGCCTGTCCTGCCGGATCCGCTAACGGATCCGGCAATAAAAGCCCAACCTCAGGTTGGGCTTTTTTTTGCCGTCGACATGGCCGCTGCGCCGGCCTGGCTGCGGCTAAAATCGCGCTTCTGCCGCGCTTGCCGGCAAGCCGCGGTTTGAATTGAATGCTGAAGGACTACATCTTCTGGGGTATCGTCGTCGCGATCGTGATCGGGGTCATCGTCTCCCAGATGAACCGCCGCCGGCACGGCCGCCATCGGCAAAGTCCGCCGCCCTCCAACCGGATGCAGTTCCACACGCACACGCACGCGGACGCGCATGCAAGCGGCACGCCCCGGCTCGTGTGCATCGGTGGCAGTCATCACGGCCACAGCCTGGCGATACCGCCCGGCGGCCTCTCGGTCGGTCGCGCCAAAGACAACCTCCTGATCATCGTCGACGGCAGCATTTCGGCCCACCACGCCTGGATCGGCATCGTTGATGGCGATGTCATGCTGCGCGACTACCAGTCGCTCAACGGCACCTTTCTCAACGGCGATCTTAAAACCCGGGTGGGCGACGCGGTGCTGGCCGATGGCGACACCATCCATTTCGGCGGCCAGGGCGGCGAGGAGTTCCGCCTCGTCATCGAGTGATCGGCGGCGGCGACAGTCTTGCGCTAAAAGTTATGTCTACGGCAAAGCCGGGGACGGTATCCCTTGCGGACGGCGCTGGCGCTACGGCGATTCCGGACGCCGGGGCTGGTATTTTTCCGCCACAGCCGTCGTGCCGGATCGCGCGCACGGATCGCAGTTTCAGGTAAAGCTCTCGAACTGCACGCGCTCGGGGGCGATGCCGAGCTTCCTCGCGCTGGTAGCCACGGCGCCGATCAGGGCGGCTGGACCGCAGACATAAATCACGGCGTCCGCCGCCGCGCCGCGGACAATGGCATCGATTTCCATCCGCGCATCGCCGGCGAGGCGACTGAAATACAGCCGCAACTGTTGCGGAAATTCGATCGCCAGTCGGTCGCGGTAGGCCATTTCTTCGGGGCGGCGCCCCGTGTAATGCAGCATGAACGGGGTGCCGCGCGCTTGGAGCGCCTGCGCCATCGCCTTGATCGGCGTGATGCCGATGCCGCCGGCGATCAGCAGTGCCGGACGCGCATCCTCATGCAGGGCAAATTGATTCAGCGGCGGCTCGAGGTCGAGCCGGGTGCCGATCGTCCAGGTCGCATGGATCGCGGCGGAGCCGCCGCGTCCGTCCTCTTCGCGCAGGACGGCGATTTCGTACATGTCGCGCCGCGACGGGTGGGTCGCCAGCGAATACTGTCGAGTTGCCAGCGAGCCGTCGGCAAGCCGCACCGGAACGGCGAGATGCGCTCCGGGTGCCGCTGCGGGCAGGTCGCCCCAGTCGCTCGCGCGCAGTTCGTAGGCGCGGATGCGCGGGGTCATCTGGCGGATGCCGGTGACGCTCAGTGCCAGGCTACCGCTGCCGATCGGCGCTGCAGGCGGGGTCGGCTGCGTTTGCCGGCTCACCGATTGCAGCAGTTGATCCACCTGCGCCTTCGTGTAGCGCGGCGTGATGTATTTCGGGCAGTTCCAGTCATAGGCTTCGATATGGATGACGACGCCGCGCTCGACCCGGGCGCGGTAACCCGGAGATTCGAGCCGGGCGATCAGTTCCGGTTCGATGGATTCGTCGACCAGCCGGGCGCGGCCCCAGATCTTGAGCCGGCGCTGCTGCGCGTAATCCATCAGGAACAGGCTGACGCGGTCGTCACCGGC
>CAIZHL010000563.1 GCA_903932755.1 uncultured beta proteobacterium | reverse complement strand
TCCGACTGCGCCATCGCCGCCCGCCACATCCTGCAGGGCATGAACGAAGCCGGCGCCGCTGGCCGCAAAGAGAAACAACATCCGCTCACGCTGCTCAGAATTGCCTACGGACTCGACTAAATGGAAAGCGCAATGACCATCACCCGCGATTCACTGATGACCCTCGAAGCCTATGCCAGGACGCGCAATGCCATGCGCGAAGAGGTCATGGCGCAAAAGAAGCTGCGCCGCGTCAAGCTGGGCGAGAACATCCTGCTGATCTTCGAGAACGAGCTCCTGATCCGCTACCAGATCCAGGAAATGCTGCGCGTCGAAAAGATCTTCGAGGAAG
Source organism: uncultured beta proteobacterium (assembly GCA_903932755.1). Classification (GTDB taxonomy): domain Bacteria; phylum Pseudomonadota; class Gammaproteobacteria; order Burkholderiales; family Rhodocyclaceae; genus Sulfuritalea. Next base: position 2,164 of record CAIZHL010000563.1, on the reverse strand, counting down.
ACGGCATCCGCCACGAACTCGAATCCTATGCGCCGCTGGTGCCCGACGGCAGCAACTTCAAGGTCACGATGCAGATCGAGTACGCCGACGAGGAGCGCCGCCGCGACATGCTGGCGCAGCTCAAGGGCGTCGAGGATCGCGTCTGGGTTCGCATCGCCGGCTTCGATCCGGTGTTCGCCATCGCCGACGAGGATCTGGAGCGCGAGAACGCGGAGAAGACCTCGGCCGTGCATTTCCTGCGCTTCGAGCTTTCCGCCGGCATGATCGCCGCCGCGACCTCTGGCGCCGCGCTCTCGGTCGGCGTCGACCATCCGGCCTACACCGCCAACACCGGCGCCCTGCCGGACGCGGTCAGGGCCTCGCTGGCTTCCGACCTGCGTTGACCCGCTGACCTCGACGGCCGGCGCTTGCCGGCCCGGATCACGGGCACAAGTTGGTGCCAGAATGTGCGTCAGGCAATGTTTCGATTGCGCAGATGAAACCCCAAAGCACATTCCTGATCACCGTCATTCTCGGCGCCTTCGTCTTTCAGGCGTATGTGGCCCTCGGCCTGAGCTATCAGCTGACTCCGCTGATGCAGGCCTTGCTCTGGGTGGCGCTCGCAGGGACTTGCACCGGACTGATCGCCGGACTCAAAGGTCGAGCGCGCCTGGCGATTGCCGGATGGGGGCTGGCCTGCCTGGTTCTGGTCGGGCTCCAGATCGATTTCGAGATAAGCATGTCGGGGTCGCGGGCGGCCACGGCAGACGTCAATCGCAAGGAAAACGAACTGCGCCTTGCCAATGCCATCGCCCGGGTGCCATGTGGGAACGGCGACATCGCGACGCTGCAGATGTTCAACAATCGCGGCACGGACAGGTATTCGCTTTCCATCCAGATCGTTCCGGCCGACCGGGCGCACAAGGGCTACCTCCTGACAAGTGCGTCCGGAGCGTACAAGCCGCCGGCTGACGACGACATTCGCGACTACCGGGCCAGGCACATGACGGATTGCCGCAGTCCGGAATATGCGTCGCTGGATGCGCTGATGGGCCGCCTGCGGGCGCATTACGCCGCGGAGCGGCACAAGTATTCCGAATGAATGTCCGGCCGCCGCGGCCGCCGGACGGCATCCAGACCGACCACCCGGCCGGCACCGACCCGTAAAAAGTCGGCGCTGGCGGGACGGCAACCGGCTTTGCTGCGCCGCCTCCCGGCAACAAGGCGTCGCCGCCAGCCGCCCCGCGGCTCAGACAACGATCGCGATGATCTGGTCTTCGCTCAAGCCCGCCCGGTACATCCAGGTGGCGACCACCGCGATTCCCAGGGGATGGAGATGCGCCTTCGTGATTGCATCGTGCGCCTGGCAGGCTTTCCCGTTCCGAACTTGCCCGATGAGCCGCTCGGCCAACTGATGCAGGGCGGCAATGGAAAGCTTGCGACCCGGCGTGGGATTCGAGTTGCTGCTTGCCAGTCTGAGTTGGGCTTGCATGATCGTCTCCTGATCTTTAACTCTGTCTACGTCATCCCCGGGCTGCGGCTTGAGAGCTGATCCGGGGATAACAGCCGCCGGTTTGACTACGATCAACTGATTTTTCAAATGCTTCGTCTACACTCGCGCCCTCTTTTTGGTGGGGGCAGCAATGGCCAAACCTCAACTCGTGTGTCCGGCGGGCAGCCTGGCGGCGCTCAAGGCGGCGGTGGATAACGGCGCCGACGACGTCTATCTGGGCTTTCGCAACGACACCAACGCGCGCAATTTCGCCGGGCTGAACTTCGACGACAAGGCGCTCGCGGAAGGCATCCGTTACGCCCACCAGCGCAGCCGCAAGGTGCTGGCGGCGATCAATACCTATGCCCAGGCCGGACGCTTCGCCGACTGGACCGCCTCGGTGGACAAGGCGGCCGAACTCGGCGTCGACGCCGTGATCATCGCCGACCCGGCGGTGCTCGACTACGCGACCAAGACCCATCCGCAGATGCGCCGCCACCTCTCGGTGCAGGCCTCGGCTACCAGCTACGAAGCGATCAACTTCTGCCGCGACCGATTCGGCATCCAGCGCGCCGTGTTGCCGCGCGTGCTGACGCTGGCGCAGGTCGAGAACGTGATCCGCCACACCGAAGTCGAGATCGAGGTGTTCGGTTTCGGCAGCCTGTGCGTGATGAACGAGGGCCGCTGCTGGCT
>CAIZHL010000562.1 GCA_903932755.1 uncultured beta proteobacterium | reverse complement strand
CGGGGGCGGGCGGCGCAGATGCGGCAGACACTGATTTGGCCCGAGTTGGTAGCTTGCCGGGCGCGGACCTGGCGCCGGGGGCCCCTGGCGCCTTCCGCCTGATCCGCGCCGCCGTGGCTGCCGGCGCGGCGGCGCCGGGCGGCGGCAGTGCTTTGCCGAACAACTGCTGTTCGACCTGCGCCAGGTCGAAAGGCTGTTCCCAGTCCAGCATCAGCAGGACCAGCATCATCTTTTCCACTTCGGCGGCGAACAGCGGGGTGATGGTTTCGGGGTCCGGGATGAAATGGCGGTCGGTGATGAGGCTGAACTGGACGTTGTCGTCGTAGCTCAGGATCGAGACGCCGATGCCGATGTCGCCGGACTGCGGCACCCAGAACATGCACTGGTCCAGGCGCGATCCGGCCAGGTACAGCGGTTGCCGCGGTCCCGGTACGTTGGTCATCACCGTGCTGGCCTTGGCGGCTAGGGTGTCGAGGAACTGCTGCTGGATGACTTTCGGGGCGAGTCCGACGGCGGCGAGTATGCCGAGCGTCAGCAGCGGCTGATAGGAATTCTTGAGGTCGTTCATGCGGCTGCGCACCAGGAACAGGCGGGCGAAGGGGTTGCCCTCGTGCAGCGGCAGCGACAGCGTGCCGAGGCCGAAGCGGTTGCCCAGCGTGCCCTCGTCCCTGCTCGTGCGCAGGTTCACCGGAATCATGGCGCGCACTTCCACATCGCTCACGGCTTCGCCCTTTTGCAGGAAATAGGCGCGCAGTGCGCCGGCCACGGCGGACAGCAGGATGTCGTTGACCGAGCAGCCGAGCGCCTTGCCCAAGGCCTTGACCTCGGGCAGCGGAATCGGGTCGGACCACGCCACGCGCTTGACCGTGCCGGTCTTTCCTTTCAGGCGCGTGGGCGAGTCGGACGGCATGGCAAGCAGCTTGGCGAGTTCGGTGAGCAGGCCGATGCCATGCCGGCCCAGGGTGGACATGCGATCCGGATCCGAAGCCAGATCCAATGCCTTGCCCCCCAGATCGGAACCCATGCTGAAGGCTGCGCCGAGCATTTCGGTCACGGTTTCGAGCAGGCCAGAAGGGGCCGCGTCCGCGCCCTCGTCGTCCGCCTCGGCGGGCGCAGGTTTTTGCGCCGACGCCAGCGGCGAAAGATCGGTGAGCGAAAGTATGACGCCGACCAGCGCGATGCCGTCGGCGATGCTGTGGTGGATGCGCACCACGATCGCCGAGCCGCCTTCGTAATCCTCGATGACGTCGAAGCGCCACAGCGGCTTGCCCGGATTCAGCGGCTGCACCGCAAGTTCGCTGGCCAGCGCCTGCAGTTCCTTCTTGCCGGCCTTGCCCGGCAGGGCGCGGCGCTTGAGGTGGGCGTCGATGTCGAAATCCGCATCGTCCTCCCAGAAGGCGCCGGCGACCTCCTGCACGGCGCACTGGCGAAAGCGCCGGTAGCGACCGACCAGGCGGCTTGCGATGGTGCTGCGCAGGCGCTTGAAATCGATCCGCTGCTTGAACACCATGACGCCGACAATCATCATCAGATTGGTCGGCCGGTCCATCCTCAGCCAGGCCGTGTCTACGGCCGCCATTTTTTCACGTCGGGGCATTGCGCGAGCCTTTCAGGGTGACGACATATAATAGTCCAAGCCAAATCCCGACCACCAAAGTTTGTTTGGACGAAAGACGATATGAGCGACCTGAAGAAAAAATTCGAAGCAGCTGTTGCCGATTCCAAGAAGCTGCCGGAGCGGCCCTCCAACGATGTGCTGTTGCAGCTCTATGCACTTTACAAACAGGCCGCGGACGGCGATGTCGAGGGCAAGCGCCCGGGCTTTACCGACATGGTGGGCCGCGCCAAGTACGATGCCTGGGCCGCCGTCAAGGGCACCGCCGGCGACGAGGCGATGAAGCGCTACATCGACCTGGTCGATTCCCTGAAAGGCTGAAGCGAATTTCCGGCGCGCTGCCTGCGCGGCACTGCCGGAAAAAGTCGGCGCTGGCGGAACGCCGCCGCCGTGACGCGGCGCTAGCGCGCGGTGCCTCGATAGCGAGGGGCGGCGTAGGGATGGGCGTTGCGGAAGGCCTCGAACAGCTTCCAGCGCACCACCGGAATCCGCGAAACCAGCCGCAGGGGCACCGAGTAGATTTCGCAAGCGTCGAGGGCGATCACGGACGGCGGGACGACCACAGCCTGTGGCTGTTCCTTCGCGTTTGGCGTCATGGCCTGGAAGAGGACATCGGAGCCCCAGAATTCGCCTTTGCCGAGCACCGGTGCGCCTTCTTTGTCGCCCATGGAAACCCGCCCCTTGCCGATCAGGTGGAGCTGTTCCGGATCGCCGGGGAAAGTCTCGCCCGCGGCCAGTTCGGTGATCCGGCAGTTCTTGGCCAGCGAAAACAGGATGGGATTGGTCACGGCGTCGCTGAAGAGGAAGGTGCGCCGCAGGCGTTCCTCGATCTTGCGCACGGCGAGCAGGTCGGTGCTCGAATAGAAACGCTTGATGAAGTTGCGATACAGGTCGGACGGCAGGCGCAGGGCCTTGACGAAGCCCACCGAGCGGTAGGTCTCGTCGCTGGGCTGGTCGTAGATCGCGGCCGGTTCGGCGAGCAGCGAGCCGCTGAAGAGGAAATGGGAATTGCTGGGATCCTGCGTCAGCATTTCCACCTTGCCGGCAAGCAGCAGGTAGATTTCGGCAGGAATCTTCCCGGCCGGCGTGATGATGGTTTCCGGGTTGAAGGTGACGATGCGGTTGTTCAGCAGCATGTGCAGCCGCTCCACCGGGACCGTGGGGAAGTAGCTCTTGAGGAACTCGCTGGCGTCGCGCAGCAGGAAATTCTGCTCGCCCGGAATCATCACGTCGAGGGTGCCGAAGGGAGCGCCCGAGCCGATGCGCCGCTCGGCGTCGGTCAGTTCGCGTGCGGTATGGGCCAGCAGCAGGCGCTTCGAGGTGTCGCCGACGAAGTCGGCGGCGTTGCCGTGGATCATGCCGCCGCCGATGTCGATCTTCTTCAGGTCGACGGGCTCGAGGTATTCCTCCTTGATCGCCTTTGCGCGCTGCGGGCTCAAGCCTAGCGCCAGGTCGTCGGCATGGGTCATGGCGTCGAGCACGGCGAACGATGCGATGTCGGCGAGGTGGGTATAGGTGCGGTAGCCGCCCTCCCACAGCACGCGGAAACTGAAAATCGTGGTTTCGACGGGGTGCGGCGAAATGACCGGGCGCACTTCCAGCCCCATGATGTCGTTCCACTTTCCCTCTTCGAGGTCGTGGATGTCGAAGTACTTGGAAAACTCGCATTCCGGTATCGACAGCAGGGCGCAGAACTTCCGCGTCACCGAAGCGCGCACCAGCGGCGTGGCGAAATACTGCAGCGGCTGGTCGCATTGCAGCAGCGTGGTCAGGCCGGCGAAATGGTCGTCGTGGCAGTGCGTGTGGAAGACGCCCGCCACTTCCTTCTTGCCGATGCCGAGGGCATCGAGGCTGTAGTGGATGTTCGGCCCGGCGTCGATCAGGTAGACCCGGCCCTGATGGATCAGGACGCTGCCCATTGCCGGACGGTTGTAGTCCCAGCCGTCGCCGTCGCCGGCGTGCACCACGGCGAAGTAATGCCGGTCGATGTCGACGTGGCTCAGCGGATAGGGGCAGGGGTAGGTTTCGTGCATGCGCAGATTGAGGTCGATCTCCACGCTTTCTTCGCCGTAGCGGATCTCGAACACATTGTTCGCCACGCGTTCGATGCTGACGCCGTCGCCGATGTCGAGCGGGCCGGTGACCAGGGGCAGGCAGTCGACGAAGGTGTCGGGCCGCGAAATCTGGCCGAAGGCGAACTTCAGCTTGATGCGCATGAGCTCTTCGGCTTCCCGCTCGTCGATGCCGGCCTTGACCATTTCCTCGGCCGAAATCAGGCCGTAGTTGCCGCGATGGATGTAGCGCAGTTGCGCCGCAAGCTGTTCCGGGGTGCCGATCAGTTTCGGCTTCCTGCCGGTGTTGTTCGGATGGTTGGGGATCAGCATGCCCTGGCGGTAGAGCATCTGCAGGATGGGAAACTCGGCCAGGTTGCACAAGTGCCCGTTCTGCACCATCGTATCCGAGAGCAGGATCGCATTCGGTCCGTTCTCGAAGGCGATGCCGTTCTGTTCGGTGGTCTGGATGATCCCGCGCCGCAGCAGGTGCTTGACGCTGTCGGCCGGCGCTCCGCAAAGCAGGTAAAGGCCGGCGGCGGGAATCTCGACATAGGAAATTCCGTTGGCGACGATGAGTTTGCGTATCGACATCAAGGTGGTCCGATCGGGTGCGGGGGCGAATTGTCGGCCGGCATTACTGATGCGTGTACTTTCGAGCCGCCGGAGGTTGCGCCGATTTTAACCTCAGAATTCGGCGGGGATAGGTCCCCGGAAGTTTTCCCGGGGACCCTTCCGATGGAGCCCGAATATTCTGCGTCGCTGCTTTGCCGCGGAACCGGCCGGATCAGGACTGCCGGCTTACTTGCCGCGCCAGATTTCTTCCACCCGTGCGTCCCTGCCGCATCCCGTGCGGTAGTAGTTGTAGCGGATCGGGTTCTTCTTGTAATAGTCCTGGTGGTAGGCCTCGGCCAGCCAGAAGGTGGTTGCCGGCACCAGTTCGGTGTGGATGGTCTTGAACTTGCCGCTCTTGATCAGCGCATCGCGGCTGCCCTCGGCGACTTTGCGTTCTTCCTCGTTCTGCCAGTAGATGCCGCTGCGATACTGGCTGCCGACGTCGCAAAACTGCCGGTCCTTGACCGTCGGGTCGATATGCCGCCAGAAGTAGTCGACCAGCTGCGGGTAACTGACTTTTTTCGGGTCGTAGATGACCCGTACCGCTTCGGTGTGGCCGGTGCTGCCCGCACTGACCTCTTCGTAGCTGGGGTTGGCCCGCTTGCCGGAGGTATAGCCCGACTCCACTTCGAACACGCCGGGCAGCTTTTCGAAATCCTTCTCGATGCACCAGAAGCAGCCGCCGGCGAAAATCGCGGTGGCGGCTCCCGCCGGCACCGGAGCCGGGGCCGCGGGCGCTGCGGCACGGGCGGCCGTCGCGAAGACCGCGGTCACGGCGAGAATTGCCTTCAGGAGCGGGCTCATGTCCGCAACGCCGGCAAGGTTTCAGCCTTCGCCACGAACTTCAGCGCCACCCCGTTGTTGCAATAGCGTTTGCCTGTGGGCTTAGGTCCGTCGTTGAAGACATGGCCCTGGTGTCCGCCGCAGCGCGCACAGTGGTATTCGGTGCGCGGGTAGATCAGCTTGAAATCGGTCGAGGTCCCCAGCGCGCCGGGCAAGCCCTGCCAGAAGCTGGGCCAGCCGGTGCCGCTTTCGTATTTGTGCGCGGCATCGAACAGCGGCAGGTTGCACGCGGCGCAGACGAAGGTGCCGGGGCGCTTTTCTGCATTCAGGGCGCTGCTGCCGGCCGGCTCCGTGCCTTCCTCGAACAGCACGCGGTAGGCATCCGGCGCCAGCAGCTTCTTCCATTCGTCCTTCGACTTCGCCAGCGGAAACTTCTCTGCGGCGCCCGCACTGGCCATGGTGCCCATGCCGAAAATCGGCACGGAGGCGGCGAACAACCCAGAAAGGCTTGCAATCCAGTTGCGACGGTTCATTTTTTTCTCCGGTTGTCAGTGGTCAGCCCGTTTGGCGGCTGACCGGCTTGTTTGAATCCCTGCTGCTTCGTCGCACAACTGCGCCATAGCTTACAGATTCAATTGATTTGTCGAAGTTCCCGCTGATGGGTCAAAATAGCCGGCCCTTCCCCCAGAAACAAGTCATGGACCTGGATCGCCAACGCGAGTTGAATGCACTGCGCCCGGACCTGTTGCGCTTTGCCCGCCTGCAGTTGCGCGACGCGGGGGCGGCCGAAGACGCTGTGCAGGAAACCCTGCTGGCGGCGCTGACCGGCAGCCATCGCTTCGAAAGCCGTTCATCCTACAAGACCTGGCTGATTTCCATTCTGCGCAACAAGATCATCGATACCATCCGCAGCCAGAGCCGGGAGGTTTCCGCAAGTTCGCTGGCCGCTGACGAAACCGGCGACGATCTGCTAAACGATTCCCTGTTCGACCGGCGCGGGCACTGGCAGGATTCGGCCAGGCCGGGCCGCTGGGCCGACCCCGAGGCTTCCTTCGAGCAACAGCAGTTCTGGAAAGTTTTTGAAGCCTGCCTCGACCACCTGCCGGCGAAGACCGCACGGGTATTCATGATGCGCGAATTCCTCGGCTTCGAGACCGACGAAATCTGTAAGGAAGCCGGCATCAGTACGTCCAATTGCTGGGTGGTGCTGCACCGCGCGCGACTGGGCCTGCGCACCTGTCTTGAAACGAACTGGTTTGCCGGAGAGGGAGCGTGAAATGCTGAGCTGCCAAAAGGCGACCGAACTGATGTCGCAGGAGCAGGATCGTCCGCTGACCCTGCGCGAGCGGCTTGGCCTGCGCCTGCATGTGCTGATTTGTGCCGGCTGCAACAACTACCGCCGCCAGATGGGAATCCTGCGCGCGGCCTGCCGCCGCTTCGGTGGCGGCGATACGCCATGAGCGCGCTGCCGGCGGCAACGGCTGCGGCCAACGTCTGTCCGCAGTGCGGCGCGCAGTTTCGCTGCGGCATGGTAGCCGGCGACACCGAGTGCTGGTGCGCGAGCCTGCCTGCCTTGTCGCAGCTTCCGGCGGAATCGGATTTGACGTCCGCAAGTTGCTTGTGCCCCGACTGCCTGCGCCTCAGGCTGGCTGCAGAGGCGGCGGCACGGGGTGCCTGATCCCGTTTCCGGCGGCGGGCCGCCAAGAGCCTACTGACTGACTATTGTCGGCAGCGCCGACAGGTCGGTGATCTCGCCGTCGGGCGTGGCCGGAATGCGTTCGGCGGCCTGGCCGAAGCGGTTGCACCAGATCACCTGAAAGCCGAAGGCCTTGGCCGAAAAGGCGTCCCAGCCGTTGGACGAGAGGAAGCAGATGCGCGCCGGCGCGATCTTCAGTCGCTCCGCCGCCAGGCGGTAGACCGACGGATGCGGCTTGAATACGCCGACCTCCTCCACCGACAGCACGGCGTCGAAGACGCCGCCCAGCCCCGAGTTCCCGACCACCGCCGCGAGCATGGGCGGCGTGCCGTTGGACAGGATGGCGAGTTTCATGCCGCGGCCTTTGAGTTCGCGCAGCATGGCCGGCACCTCGGGGTAGGTGCCGAGTCGCAGGTAAAGGTCCATCAGCCTGTCGCGCAGGCCGGGGCGCTCGATCTTCAGCGTGGCGAGGGCAAAGTCCAGCGCATCGCCGGTGACCTGGCGGAAGTCGGCGTGATGCTGCGCCAGGCCGCGCAGCCAGGTGTATTGCAGCTGCTTCAGGCGCCACAGGTCGGACAGGCGCTGCCAGTCGTCGCCCAGTTCGTCGCGCGCGCCGGCCGCGGCCGTGTTGAAGTCGAACAGGGTGCCGTAGGCGTCGAAGACGCAGGCTTCTATGTCGTGCAGTTGTAGCGTGCTCATGGCTCGGTCTCCGGTCAGGCGCCGCAGCTCGGCGCGGCGGCGGTTTCGTTGCCGAGCGCGCCGCCGCAGCTCGACCCCTGGCCGGCGGTGCAGCCGTAGCAGTGGTCGGCGACCCGGATCGCCCGGTCTTCCAGCGCGGCGGCAGCGGCCCGGCTGATATGCAGGCGGGCGCCGGAAGGCTCCGTGATCGCCAGGCCGAGTTGCTGGTTGAAGTCGCAGTCGTAGAGCCAGCCCTGCCAGTCCACGCTGAGCAGGCTGCGGCACATAACTTGCGCCAGGTTGTCGTCGCGATGGGCGGCACGCAGGGTGTTCATGTAGGCGTTGAACTGGCCTTTGGAAATCAGCGTGCTGCCGAAGCGCTGGATCGGCATGTTGGCCAGGGTGAACAATTCGTTGAAGACGACGCCGTACTTTTCACCGAGGTGCTGCTTGTAGGCCGCCTGCAGCGGCACCTGAGGCGGGGGCAGGCTGGGCCCCTGCGGGTTGTAGACCAGGTTGAGGACGAGGCCGCTGCCTTCTCCGCCATAGCCCAGCGCGTTGAGCTTGCGCAGCCCGGCCAGGCTGGCGGCGAACACGCCCTTGCCGCGCTGCCCGTCGACGTTTTCCTCCAGGTAGCAGGGCAGCGAGGCGACGATCTCGACGCGGTGGCCGGCGAGGAACTCCGCCATGTCTTCGAAGCCGGGTTCTTCGAGGATGGTCAGGTTGCAGCGGTCGATCACGCGCAGGCCGCGGGCGCGCGCCGCCACCACCAGGCGGCGAAACTGCGGGTTGAGTTCGGGTGCGCCGCCGGTAAGGTCGATGGTGGTGATGCCGGGACTCGCGGCGATGAAATCGAGCACGGCATCGATGGTCTCGGCCGTCATTTCTTCAGTGCGCTTGGGCCCGGCATTGACGTGGCAGTGCAGGCAGCTCTGGTTGCAGCGGTAGCCGAGATTGAGCTGCAGGGTTTCCACGGCGCGGCGCGTCAGCGCGGGAAAGTCGCTGCGGGTCAGCAGGTGCAGGGTGGCGTGCATCATGTGTCTCCGGCTAAATTCTGTTCTGTCGGCCAAGTCGGCCATTGCTTACAGTTTGCACCAACATCCGGCAACGGGGGCATTCGGCGGCCGCGACCAAGCTCCATGGTGGATGCCCGCAATTGTCGCCGCCACGGCATCGGCCTAACATGCTCGTGAGAGTTCCCGGCTCGCGGGCGACAACGGAGGAAAGACATGGAGTTCATCAAGCTGATTCGGGACGGCCACGTCGGGACGATTGTTCTCGACCGGCCAAAAAAACTCAATGCGCTGAGCCACGACCTCGTGGCCGAAGTCATCGCCGCGCTGCAGGAGCTGGAGGAGGGCGGTGCCCGTGTCGTGGTCTTGCGCGCACAGGACGGGGCCAAAGTCTGGTCGGCCGGGCACGATGTCGGCGAACTGCCCGAGGGCGGCCGCGATCCGCTGGGCTGGGACGATCCGCTGCGGCACCTGGTGCGCACCATCGAAACCTGCCGCATGCCGGTGATCGCCATGATCGAGGGCGGGGTCTGGGGCGGTGCGGTGGAAACCGTGCTCGCCTGCGACATCGTCATCGCCGCGCCGGACGCTACCTTCGCCGTGACGCCGGCGCGGCTGGGCGTGCCCTACAACGTCAGCGGCATGATGACCTTCATGAGCGCGGCCAGCCTGCGGGTGGTCAAGGAACTGGCTTTCACCGCGGCGCCCATCTCGGCCGAGCGCGCCGAGCGCATCGGCATGATCAACCACGTCGTGGCGGCAGGGGAGCTGGAAGCCTTTACCTTCGAGATGGCCACCACCATCGCCAACAATGCGCCGCTGAGCATCGCCGTGATGAAGGAACAGCTGCGCGTGCTGGCGGGGGCGAAGCCGGTCAGCCCGCGCGGCTTCGAAAAAGTACAGGGCCTGCGCCGGATCGTGTACGACAGCCATGACTACCACGAGGGGATTCGCGCCTTCAAGGAAAAGCGCAAGCCGGTGTTCACCGGCAAATAGGCGCCAGCCGGCAGATGTCCGGCCGCCCCCGGCGCGAAGCAACCCGGCGTGCGGCAATAGTGGCACTATTGCGTTATTCCCTGAAGCGAAGGATCGATCATGGATCTGGCCCATTTGCCCCTTGACCTTGCCGGCCTGCTGGCCCTGGCCGCGGGGCTCGGCTGGGCCGCCGGCCTGCGTCTGTACACCGTGATCTTCGTCGTCGGCATGGCCGGCAGGCTGGGCTGGATCGTGCTGCCGCCGGGCCTGCACCTGCTCGAACATCCCGTGGTGCTTGGCGCGGCCGGCCTGATGCTGATCATCGAATTCTTCGCCGACAAGATCCCGCTGCTCGATTCGGTGTGGGACACCGTGCATACCTTCATCCGCATCCCGGCCGGTGCGGCGCTGGCGGCGATGGTGTTCGGCGGCCAGGGCATCGAATGGCAGACGGCGATGGCGCTCATGGGCGGTACGCTGGCCGCCGGCACGCACTTCACCAAGGCCGGTACGCGCGCCATGATCAATGCCTCGCCCGAGCCCTTCAGCAATGTCGCCGCTTCCTTCGGCGAGGACATCGTGGTCATCAGCGGCCTCTGGCTGATGTTCGCCCACCCCTGGCTGATGCTGGCCCTGCTGCTGCTGCTGGTGATCGCCACCACCTGGCTGCTGCCCAAACTCTGGCGCGGCATTGCCGCGTTGATCCGCGGCTTCTCGCTGCCGCGCCCGACGGCGGGCAGCAATACCTGAGTTTCCGGCGTACGCAGGCTTCATCGCCGTAGCGCCAGCGCCGACTTTTCAGACCTTCCGTTTCCCCGGCTCACGGCTTCCAGTTTTCCAGGAAGTCGTCGAGCACGGCTTGCAGGCGCTGCTGCAGGGCATCGGCGCGCGAGGCGTCGACACCGTTCTGCTGCAGCCAGTCGCAGATGTCCTCGGGCGTGAGGATCGCGCCGTCGGCCGGCTGGATCGCGATGTCGCGTACCCACAGGCTGGGAAAGCCTTCGCCGTGTGCGTCGCGGCATTCGTCGTGCACGATGGTATGCGACCAGCCCAGTTCGCCGGCGATGGCATCGGCATAGCGGGCGTAGAGCGTGCAGCGGCCGCCGGGCGGCTGTTGTGAAATGACCTTGAGCGGGCTCATCGGCGGTCCCGGCTCAAAACACCAGGACCTTGTCCGCCGCCGCGGTCCACGCCGCGAGATCGGCCAAAGTCTTGCGCAGGGCGCCCGGCACCATTTCGCCATCCTGCAAACCCCGTGCGTTCATGCAGGTGCCGCAGAGGCCGACCTCGCCGCCGGCGGCCACCATCTTCACCATGTCGCCGGCGTTGTAGTAGCCGTCCGGCACTTTCTGGCCGTCCTTGGCGCAGGCCACGGCGTCGCCCATGAGGAATACCTGGACCTGCTGGTTGGCGAGCTTGGATACGGCCTTGGCCAGGCGCAGGCCGTTGTAGCTGCGCTCCGTGCCGTAGGGCGCGTCGTTGAGTATGAACAAGCTTTTCATGCCGGTCTCCTTTATTTAAATGTCTTGCGAATCGTCATCGCGCTGCCGCCCGGCTGCGCCGGGCTTCGCCCAGCGCGCCCTTGATGCGCAGCAGGCTGCCGTCGAGCGCCGCCTGTCCCAGCCACCACTGGTAGTCGGGCGACTGGTGGGCCAAGCCGAGGCGCAGTTCGCGCAGGTTTTCGTCGCGCAGCGTGGCGAAGAGTTTCTCGACCTGCGCCAGTTCCGTCGCCGTCAATTCCTTGCGCGCGAGCGCGACCAGCGCCTCGGCTTCGCGCCGCTTCATTTCGCCGATGGCCAGACCGCGTTGCGCGGCGGCAAGTTGTTCTGTCACGTAGCGTGGCGAATGGCAGGCGCCGCAACCGGCCGTGGCCTGCTCGCGCGCTTGCTGGCGCGAGGTTTTCTTTGTGTAGTGCGGCGGCGTCGGCGCCTTGGCTTCGAAGGCATGGCAGGCGGCGCAGTCCGGCGCGCGCTTGCGTTCGCGCCCGGATTCGATCCTGGCAATGACCCCGTGCTTGGACAGGGCCCAACTGCGCTCGGCGGCGCCGGCGTGGCAGTCGACGCAGCTCTTGCCGGCTGCGGCCGGCAGGGCGATCAACAGGAGCAGCCACAGTGCTTGGCGCATCAGTTGTGCTCCTTGTTGTGCGTGGTGTACTCGCCGCCCAGCCACAGCGATTTTGAATCGGGCCGCTGGCCGCGCGCCTTGTCGCGCAGTTGCGCCGCCTGGTCGGCGATGGATTTCTCCGCCGCAGCCAGCGCGGCATGGCCTTGCTTCACCAGATCCGGCGCGCCGTGCGCTGCGGCCTTGTAGGCGCCGAGGTTGGCGAAGTACCACATCTCGAAATAGTCGCGCTCGATAGGCGAGACGTTGTAGAAGCTCGAAGCCTGGCCTTCGAAGAAACCGATGCGTTCCTTGGGGAACATCCTGTCCATCCAGTCCGTCGGGTAGGGCGGACGTTCGCCGGCGGCGGGGTAGAAGGCCTTCTCGCTCCTCAGTTCGCGCAGCAGGCGTTCCGTGCGGTTCAGGCCCTGCCAGGCCAGCGCGCGCTCGCGATCCATCTCCGTCAGTTGCCGGCGGGAGAAGTCCTCGTCGTGGCAATCCATGCAGACCTCGACCCAGCGCTCGCGCTTGACCTTGTTCTCGGCCGTGTTGGGATTGACCTGGCGCAGGCCGAATTGCCAGATCGACTTGTCGGCCACCACGTGCTGGCCGTTCCTCATGTGGCAGTAGGCGCAGGTTGGCACGGTGTAGTTGCCCTTCACCAGCGGCTTGCTCCAGTCGGTCTTCTGCGCCTCGGCGAGGTAACGCTTGCCGTGCGCCGAGCCGTAATAGGTCTCGTCGTCGGGATGCGGCGGGCCGCTGTGGCAGGTGGTGCAGGCTTCGGCGCGGCGCGCCTCGGCCGCATCGAAGCGGTGTCGCGTGTGGCAGGAATCGCACTTGGTCGCCACCGAATGGCATTGCACGCAGGCCGTGGTTTCCGCCTTCGGTTTGTCGACGAAATGCTTGCTGTCGGTGGCGCGCTCCATGGCCAGCACGTGGCTGGGGAAGCCGTACTGCTTTTCGGACTGGAAGGCATCGTGCTGCACGGCGTGGCATCCGGCGCAGACCTGTGGCGTCGGCATGCGCAGCTTCTGGTGGTCGGCGCCGTGGCAATCGGGGCAGGCCACCGGCGCTCGCTTGGCCGGCTTGCTGTGGCGGCTGTCGCGCCAGTCGGCGACGATGCCGGGTGTCAGCGCTTCGTGGCAGGCGATGCATTCGGCGGCGGGGAACACGCCTTCGACGCTGTTCACCGGCTGGTAGAAACGATCGGGGTCCCAGTAGCCCTGCACCGGGTCGGGCTGCCATTCGCGCGAGTACAGGCCGCTGCCGGCGCCACCCTTGCTCCAGTCGACCCAAGCCATGCCCGCCGCGATGCCGGCCAGCGATAGCAGCACCGGTATCAGCAGCCAGCGCGGGCGCATCACCGGTCCTTGCGGTGGCGGGCGATGGCGCGCGCGACGCCGATGCCGGCGAGCAGCAGGAAGGGCAACAGGGTCAGGCCGGGCAGCGTCTCGTCGGTGGTGCAGACAAAATCGAAGTTCACCGCATGGACGTGCGCCCAGGCCGGTGTTGCCAGCGCGGCGAGCAGGAAGGCCGGGTGTTTCATGTCGCCAGCCTCGGTGCCCGGGGTGCAATGAGTGCTTGCGGTGCCGCGCGCCAGGCGCGCCAGGTTTTCCAGCCAGCCAGGCGTCGTTCCGCCAGCACCGTGCGCGCGGCGCGGCGGCCGGCGGCGGCGGCGGTGACGATCAGGTCGGCGCCATGGACGGCATCGCCGCCGGCGAAGATGCGCGGGTGGGAAGTGCGGCCGTGGGCATCGACCTTGATCGCGCCGTATTCGGTGGCGACGCCGCCGGCTTCCAGCCAATAGGGTGCTGCCGGCTGCTGGCCGAAGGCGAGGATCACGGCGTCGCAGGGGATGCTCTGCGGAATCGCCGTATCGCCAGCGCCGACTTTTACATGTACCGCGCGCACCACGGCCTCGCCTTCGATGGCGACCGGCGTGTGCTCGAAGAGGAAGCTCACACCTTCCTCCATGGCGGCGACGCGTTCGTGCGGATTGGCGCGCAGCTTTTCGGCGGTGCCGCGATAGGCGATGGCCACGCTGGTTGCGCCGTCGCGCAAAGCTGCGCGTGCGCAATCCATTGCCGTGTCGCCGCCGCCCAGTACCAGCACGCGTTTTCCGGCGAGGCTGCCGGCGACGGCGCCGCCCTTGCCCTGGTTGATGCGGCCCAGGTAGGCCAGCGCGTCATCGACGCCATGCAGTTCGCGCCCCGGCAGCGACACCTCCCGCGCCTGGCGGGCGCCGAGGCCGAGGAAGATCGTTTCGTTGTCGTCGCGCAGTTGCAGGAAGCGTTCGGCATCGACCTCGACGCCGAGTTCGAAACGGATGCCGGCCTGCTCCAGCAGGATGCGGCGCCGGTCCAGCGCGCGCTTATCGAAGCGGAAGGGCGGCAGGCCGCTGGAGAGCATGCCGCCGATCTGCGTGTCGCGGTCATACACCGTGACGTTCCAGCCGGCGCGGTTCATCGCCTCGGCGAAGGCCAGTCCGGCCGGGCCGGCACCGATCACCGCGGCGTCCTTGTCCAGGCGTTTGGCGGGCGCGAGCTGCGGACGCCAGCCGCGCGCCAGTGCTTCCTCGGTCACCGCGTGTTCGATGGCGCCGATGGCCACCGCCGCCTCACCCTGCCGCACACGGGCGCAGGAACCTTCGCAAAGGCGGTCCTGCGGGCACAGCGCACCGCAGAGTTCGGGCATGGGGCTGGTACTGGCCATGATCTCGGCAGCCTGTTCGATGCGACCCTTGGCGGCCTGCATCAGCCATTCCGGAATCCGGTTGTGCAGCGGGCAAGCGGTGCGGCAGGTCGGTTCGCCGCAGTCGAGGCAGCGCGTGGCCTGGGCCTGTATCTCGGCCAGCGGCAGGCGCTCGGCGCAGGCATCGATGCGCGGCAATTCCGGCGCGGCGACGCGGCGCAAGAGATGCGTCGCATCCTGGCGCAGGGCCGGGCGCAGCAGGTTGCGCACGTCGCGGATCTCCAGCGCATCGGTCGGGCAGGACACCACGCAGCGGGCGCAGCCCATGCAATCTTCCAACCCGGTGACGCGGCCATTGGCCTTGCCCTGCTTCCACACCGGGATGCCCATGTCGCAGGCCTGCTCGCAGCGGCCGCAGTCGATGCAGCGCTTTTCG
>CAIZHL010000561.1 GCA_903932755.1 uncultured beta proteobacterium | reverse complement strand
GTGTGGCTGATCTCGGCGGTCTTGCCGAGCATGATCGACGCCGAGCAGTATTTTTCGGCGGATAGCTTGACAGCACGCTCGACAACCTCGGGCTTCAGATTCTTCCCGGTTACCACAAAGTGCATGTTGATCCTGGTGAATACCTTCGGATCCGTATCCGCGCGTTCGGCCTGAAGTTTTATTTCACATCCGCTGATCTCGTGACGACCGCGTTGCAGTATCAGCACGATGTCGAAGGCCGTGCAACCCCCGGTTCCCGCCAAAACAAGTTCCATGGGACGTGGCGCCAAGTTGCGCCCACCTGCTTCGGGTGCGCCATCCATGCAGACCAGATGCCCGCTGCCGGTTTCGGCCACAAAGCTCATTCCATCTTGCCAACGTACCGTACATTCCATGCCGTTCGCTCCCTGAAGCAGTGGACACCATTCTATCGATGACCTTGGGGATCGGATATCGCGTTGCACAAAAAGCAAATCTGCCGATTCGCAGCAGTCCGCACTTCACCAACAAAAAACAGTAACAGTTCAATCTTGTATTTTTTCGGCTAATATTTATTTATTTATTAAAATCAGTTAGTTGAATGTATTTTTTGCGTTTTTCGCTAAATTTTATTGCGCAACGCACAAAAGCTCTTGCATTGCAGCAAGAGTCGTGTGAAAATTATTTCAACCCTAAACAGAGTGACGCAAAAAACCTGCTTCAGTCTGTTGCTTGGCCGATGTCTCCTCCACCCTCCTCCATTGGAGTGGTTTTAAGCGCAACCCCATCCGGGTTGCGTTTTTTTTGTTGGCGTCGGAGGTGCGACCTGTCTTACTGCTGGAATGCACTTGAAGCGGTGATACCAAAAAGCTGAGCGTTTGCCCGGAAAGCCGGACTTCCCTGCCGAACAACCTCTTGCAAGGCAACGTAAACACGAACCCGTGGTTTGACAGGGGGAGGGGTAGCCGCTAACATTCGCCCCTCTTGAAAATGGGGGTCGGTAGCTCAGTCGGTAGAGCAGCGGACTTTTAATCCGTTGGTCGCGAGTTCGAATCTCGCCCGACCCACCAAAAGCGTGCATCCAGTACCGGGACTTCCCGGCATAGCCTGGAAAGCCCGCTTCTCCAATTTCCCAAGTCGGTTGTTTCCTGCGCGATGGACGAGTATTTCTCTCGGCCGGCGCCGCACTTTCGTGCCGGACGCAAAAGGCGCTACGGTCGAAAATCCGGTGGCGGCTGGCGGCCCGGAGGTGGCATCGCGTATCCGTTTGCGGGCAGATTGACGGCGTCAGTCGGCGCCGCCAGCAGGCGGCCGGACACCGGAACGCGGTGACCTTTGGCATACATGCACTGGATGTATGCGATGTCATAGCGACCTTGCATATCACGGGCGGTGGCCTGACCAGCTTCGATGCCGGCGACGCTGCCCAGGATCAAGCCCATTCCCGCGCCGACCCCTGCACCCTGTTGCCCGTCAATCGCTGCGCCTGCCAGCGCACCCACTGTGGTGGCCAGGGCGGCGCTTTTCACACCGCTTTCGACGGCCGCCTGGTTTCCTGTCGCGCCGCCGAACTGGTCGGCTGCAAATTGCCTGCAGTCGGCATCGGCGCTACGGAACTGCTGGAAACTCCGGCCAGTCCCCGGCAGGGCCATGACGCTGGGGCCGGCGGGGACCGTGGTGCATGCGCCAAGCACCAGCAGCGCGCAGAGGGCTGAAAGGCGGACCGGGTTGCTCACGATAAAAAGCTCCGGCTCCTTAGCGTGAGGGCGGTTGTGCCGGAACTCGTTGCCAGCCATCGGGACATTCCCTCACATATGGGTAATAGGTCTGCGAAGCGGTGCAGTAGTACCAGTCGTTCTGGACCGGCGCCGCCGGTTCAATCGGTACGCCACCGCGCTCGATATAGACCGGTGGCGATGAATAGCTGATTATGGCGGGAGGAAAAACCTGAACGGGAGCCGCAAACGTGTATCCAGGATAGGCGTAGATCGGCACGGGAAAGTAGCGCGGTGCGTAAATCGGAAACCCATAATAAAAACCGAAACGCACTGTCGGCCCGTGACCATACGCGTGACCGCGGTGCTGCGCCATTGCAGATTGGTTCACCAGCAGGCCGCACAGGAAGAGAAGCGATGTTCCCATTGCCCGGGTCGAAGTTTTCATGATTTGCCGCTCCAGTGGCTACACAGGAATTCAGGCTAGCAAGTTCGCGCCATGAGGGCAGTTAGAAATTGTTTCAATATGTAAAGTCGGCCGCACCGGAAATGATCCGTGGAAGCGATTCGCCCGACCATGGATTCTGGTAAGATTCGCGCCTTGTCGCGTCCGTGGCAGCGCAGGCTGCCTGAAAAGGCGGCTACGGCAAGCGAACCGGACAAAGAACAGGTCAAGAATAATCGTCAGCCGGCAAGTGCTGCGAATTGAGAGGCAAGTTCGATTTCCGCGCGATTTCACCATTCGGGTTGTTAGCTCAGTTGGTAGAGCAGCGGACTCTTAATCCGTAGGTCGAGTGTTCGAGCCACTCACAACCCACCAGTATTCAAGCGG
>CAIZHL010000560.1 GCA_903932755.1 uncultured beta proteobacterium | reverse complement strand
GTGGCGACTTCATGGTGATGCACTTCCACCGGCACGCCGCAGGCTTCCAGCAGCAGGCACATCTGGGCGCGCATGTCGTTGAAGCTGTCGACCGGGGGCACGGGGAAGTAGCCGCCCTTGACGGTCGGGCGATGGCCGGTGTTGCCGCCTTCGAACTTCTCGGAGGACGACCAGGCGGCCTCTTCCGAGTAGATCTTGACGTGGGCGCCGGACATGTCCACGCCCCATTCGATGCTGTCGAAAATGAAGAACTCGGGCTCGGGGCCGAAGTAGGCGGTGTCGCCGATGCCGGAGGACTTGAGGTAGGCCTCGGCGCGCTTGGCGATCGAGCGCGGATCGCGGTCATAGCCCTTGCCGTCGGCCGGCTCGACCACGTCGCAGGTCAGGACCAGCGTGGTCTCGTCGAAGAAGGGGTCGATGTAGGCGGTGGCGGGATCGGGCATCAGCTGCATGTCCGACGCCTGGATGCCCTTCCAGCCGGCGATCGAGGAGCCGTCGAAGGCGTGGCCGTCTTCGAACTTGTCCATGCTGAAGGCGGAAACCGGCACGCCGACGTGCTGCTCTTTGCCGCGGGTATCGGTAAAGCGGAAGTCGATGAAGCGAACTTCCTTCTCTTCGACCATCTTGATTACGTCCTGGGGGGTCATGGTGCTCTCCTGAGTGAATTGCAATAGCTGGGAAATCGATACCGCTTTGCGGTGCAGCAGCTAGATAGCAGATAGCGTGCCATTCGCGCGAGCGAGGAAAAGGATTGTGCCACAAGTCCTTTTCCTTCTCGATACCCGGCTATATGCACCACAAAAGTGCAAAAGATAATATTAATGCACTATATTGGTGCAATTAGTTGATGGACGCGAATCGCGGCAAAACAGGGATTGTCGATCAGCGCGCCATCCACGCGCTGCCTGATGGCGGCGAGCCGTGCCGCGTCGGCCCAACCGGCGGGCAGGAAGACTTCGGCCTCGACCCGTGTGCCGAGGTAATGCAGGATCGTCGACTCGATGTCGGGCGGCTCGGCATCGAGGATGCGGCACAGATGGACGAGAAGTTCGGCGCGGTCCGGCAACTTGACGGCGGCATCGGCCAGCAGGTCGTTCTCGGCGTCGACATGAACCAGCACGTCGAGCACTTCGGGATGGTTTTCCAGCACCCGCTGCCGTGCCGATTCGGCGACGCGATGGCCTTCCGAAACGCTGATCCGGGAATTGACCTGGACATGGGCGTCGACCAGCACCTGGTGCGCCATGCGCCGGGTGCGCAGTTCATGCATGCCGAGCACGCCCGGGGTGGTGGCGATGGTGCGGCCGATCGCTGCCACTTCCTCGCTCGACAGCCCGGTGTCGATCAACTCGCGGATGGCGGCCCAGGCAAACTTGAAACCGGCGCGCACGATCATGGCGCCGACGATGATCGCCGCCGCGGCGTCGGCGAAGTTGAAACCGAGCAGGGCGCCACCGATGCCGGCGGCAACCACCAGCGAAGACAGCGCATCGGCGCGGGCATGCCAGGCATTGGCCACCAGCATCGGCGAGCGCAGGCGCTCCGCCTTGGCCAGCATGTAGCGGAACAGGCCTTCCTTGGCCGCCAGGGTAATGAGTGCGGCCCACATCGCGGCGACGCCGACCGGCGGCAGGCTGCCGATATCCTGCAGGCGTCCCGCGGCGGAAATCAGGATGCCGGCGCCGGTGCCCGCCAGCAGCAGGCCGAGCACCAGCGAGGCGGCGGTCTCGAAGCGGCCGTGGCCATAGGGATGATCGGCATCAGCGGCCTCCGCGCCCTTGCGGTTGGCGAACAGCACGAAGGCGTCGGCGACGATGTCCGACAGCGTGTGCATGGCGTCGGCGATAAGGCTTTGCGAATGGGCGATGAAGCCCACCACCAGCTGCATCGCGGTCAGCACGATGTTGACGCCGACACTGATCCATGTAATGCGCTGGCCTTCCTCGAAGCGCGTCATATCTTCCGGCGGCGTGGCAGGGTGGCGCGGTTCGGTCATGTCGGCAGTGTGGGTTTCGCGGGGCAAGGGGTGACGCTATACTCGATTCCTTCGCATTCTATCCCGCCCGTCGGGCACAGCTTTCCATGGGACGCATCAACGAAATCCTCAGCCTCGCACAGGCGCGCGGGCGCGAACTCAAGCTGCCTTACGAGGGCGCGCTGACGCCCGGCGAGGCCCATGAAATCCTGCAGGCGACGACCCGCGCGCGCCTCATCGACGTGCGCACCAAGGCCGAACTCGACTGGGTCGGCCGGATTCCCGGCGCGATCGAAATCGAATGGCTGGCCTACCCGGGCAACGCGCTCAACCCGCATTTCCTGCAGACGCTCAAGCACAGCGTCATGACCGAGTCCCTGCTGCTGTTCATGTGCCGTTCCGGCCAGCGCTCGAGCAATGCCGCGAAAGCGGCCACCGACGCGGGCTTCCCCGATTGCTACAACATCCTCGAAGGTTTCGAGGGCAACAAGGACGCCAACGGCCAGCGCAATCGCAGCGGTGGCTGGCGCGCCTGCAATCTGCCGTGGAACCAGAGTTAGTGTAGTGATGAATTCATGAAGGAACATTGAAAAAGCGATTCCCGTCGTTCCCGCGAAAGCGGGAACCCAGTGTTTTTGTCCGCGAACGCCGCTGGATTCCCGCTTTCGCGGGAATGACGAAACCTTGGCCCATAACTCGCTATTAGCGTTCAACACGGCACCAGCAGGAAACGGATAACACCATGCAAACCGCCACCATCTCCTTC
>CAIZHL010000559.1 GCA_903932755.1 uncultured beta proteobacterium | reverse complement strand
TGCCGCGTTCTGGTGGCTGGGCGGTTACCTGATCGCCATGAACCCGAAGACCCAGAGTTTTTCCGGATTCGGATTGGTACAAACGCTCCAGTCATTTCCGGAACTCTGGCAACTGGGCAAGCTGCAGAAGGCGATAGCCGCCAGCATGTATCGCCTGGGTGGCGGCCTCGCCATCGCGATCGCCATAGGCATCCCGATCGGCATCATCATGGGTCGCAGCAAGCGCTTCCGCGACCTGAGCAATTCAGCGTTCCAGTTCCTGCGCATGATCAGCCCGCTCTCGTGGATGCCGATCGCCGTATTCGTTTTTGCGGCCTGGGATGATTCGATCATCTTCCTGATCGCCGTCGCCTCGGTCTGGCCGGTGATGTTTTCCACCGCGGCCGGCCTGGCCAAGGTCGATCCGGCCTGGTTCAAGGTGGCGCGCAACCTGGGCGCCACACCCGTACAAATGCTGACCCGGATCATCCTGCCGGCGATCAGCTTCGATATCTTCACCGGCATCCGCCTGGCACTCGGCGTGGCCTGGGTCGTGCTGGTTCCGGCGGAACTGCTCGGCGTCACGTCGGGTCTCGGCTACGCCATCAAGGACGCTCGCGAGACTTTGTCCTACGACCACCTCACGGCGATGGTGCTCACCATCGGCGTGATCGGCTACGCCCTTGACACCTTGTGCGCGCTGTTGATCAAACGCTTCAGCTGGCATCGCGGGGACGCTTGAGCGATGAGTGATAACACTGCAATTGTTGCGGAAAACGTGCCAACCGCGGCCGTGGGACAGTCGCGCTCCTCGGCCGCATTCAGCGGGACCGTGTATTGGGCCTGGAATTTCTTTGGGGGCCTGGCGATCCTGTTTGCCCTGTGGTGGCTGGCCATCTATGTGACCACCCTGAATCCGGCGATGTCGCACTTTGCCAGCTTCGGACCCGGCCCCGCCTTCAAGGAAATCGGGCACCTCTGGAACAACGGACTGATCCCCACGGCTTTGCAAACCAGCGGCGCTCGCCTGGGCGCCGGCCTTGCCATTGCCATCGCGATCGGCGTACCGCTCGGCATCCTGATCGGCCGCAGCAGGCGTTTTCGCGAACTGAGCAACTCACCCTTCCAGTTGATGCGCATGATCAGCCCGCTCTCCTGGGAGCCGATCGCCGTCATCGTATTTGCCGGCTGGAATCAGGCAATCATTTTTCTGATCGCCATCGGCGCGGTCTGGCCCGTGATGTTTTCCACCGCGGCGGGCTTGTCCAAGGTCGACCCGGCCTGGTTCAAGGTAGCGCGCAACCTCGGCGCCAAACCCTGGCATGTCGTGACGCAGATCATCGTGCCGGCGATCGCCTTCGACGTCCTTACCGGCATCCGGCTTGCCCTCGGGGTTGGCTGGATCGTGCTGGTACCTGCAGAGTTTCTCGGTGTGACTTCCGGTTTCGGTTACACCATTGAAGATGCGCGCGAATCACTGGAGTACGAGAAACTCATGGCCATGCTGCTGGTCATCGGAGCCTTCGGCTATCTTCTCGACACCGCCTGCCTGGCGCTGATCAAACGCTACAGCTGGCATAAATAATAGGCGCGGTCGGCCAGATGCAATCCCCGCAAGGCAAACGCTTTGCGGCCATTAGGGAGGCGAAAGCTCAATGTCAAGGAAGATCCACATAGTTTGCGTTTCCGGCACGCGCGAAAAGTTGCAGATGGCCGCGATGATCGCCTCCGTCGCGGCAGCGTCGGGCGACGAGGTTTCGGTCTTCTTTTCGATGAACGCGATGCAGTATTTCGTCAAGGGCAGCAGTGCCGAACCGCCGGCGGAAGGCGAGTTCGGCGCGCTGCTGCAGACCAAGGGGGTGCCGCCCTTCAGGCAGCTGTTCCAGATGGCCGCGGAACTCGGCAGCGCCACACTGCTGCCGTGCTCGATGGCGCTGGACCTGCTGAAAATCACCCAGGACGACCTCGACCCGGCACTCGGCCCGCCGACCGGCCTGACCCGCTTCCTGAGCGACGCCGAAGGCGCGCAGATATTGACGTTCTAGGCAGCAGGGTCGATCCAGAAAACCAGAAGGAGTGAATCAAGATGAGTGAAACCAAGGTAATCGATGCGCGCGACACGTTCTGCCCCGGACCGCTGATGGAGCTGATTTCCCACATCAAGCATGTCGCCGTGGGCGACGTGATCGAACTGCTGTCGACCGATCAGGGCTCGGCGGCCGATATCCCCGAATGGGTGAAGAAGGTCGGGCACGAGATCGTTGGCAGCGAGCAGGTCGGCAACGTCTGGCACATCAAGGTCCGCAAGGCCAAATAGAGGAGAATGCAATGAGAATCCTAGTCGTGGGTGGCGGCACCGCCGGTACCATCACCGCCAATAACCTCTCGCGCCGGCTGACAGGCGAAATACGCGCCGGCAAGGTACGGATCACTATGCTGTCGGCCTCCGACCGGCACATGTACCAGCCCGGCCTGCTGTACGTCGCGTTCGGGCAGATGACGCCGGACCAGCTCTACCGCGATCAGGCCAGCCTGCTCGAACCGACCATCGAATTTCATGTCGACCCGGTCAAGCAATTCCAGCTCGACAAGAACAAGGTCGTCACGGAAAGCGGCAAGACGCATGAGTACGACATCCTGGTGATCGCCACCGGCTCGCGCATGGTGCCGGAGGAAACTCCCGGCATGACCGAGGGCGCCGAGTTCTTCTACACCGAGGCGTCGGCGGTCAAGATGTACAAGAAGCTCAGGGAATTCAAGGGCGGCAGGGTCATGGTCGCCGTCGGCGTGCCGCACAAGTGCCCGATCGCTCCGGTCGAGGTCATGTTCGCGCTGGACGACTTCTTCAAGGCGCGCGGCATTCGCGACAAGGTCCAGCTCAAGTACCACTACCCGATCGGTCGCCTGCATACCATCGAGAACGTCGCCAAGTGGGCCAAGCCCGAGTTCGAGCGCATCGGCGTCGACACCGAGACCCTGTTCAACATCAAGGAAATCGATGCCAAGAACAAGATCATGAAGAGCGAGGAAGGCACCGAAGTCGAGTACGACCTGCTCATCGTGGTTCCGGCCCACCGCGGCATGGAAGTGATCGAACGCGACAAGCTCGGTTCAGGCGGCTGGATCCCGACCGACCGCTACAGCCTCAAGATGAACGGCCACGACAACGTCTATGTGGTCGGCGACACGACCAACCTGCCGGTGAGCAAAACCGGTTCGGCGGCACACTTCCAGGCCGAGGCCATCTGCGAAAATATCGCATCCATCATCAAGATCGGCGAACCGGTGCGGGATTACGATGGCAAGGTGTACTGCTTCATCGAAGCCGGCCATGAGAAGGCGACCTACGCCATGTTCAACTACCTGAATCCGCCCGACCTGAAGCCGCCTTCAAAACCCATGCACTGGTTCAAGATTTCCTACAACCACATGTACTGGACCAGCGTCCGCGGCCTACTCTGAAGAGATGACACCATGACTACCCAGACACAAACCCCTAGCGCGGCGCCCTTCAATGACGCCGACCTGCAGCGGCTCGTCGAGTTTGCCCAGCTCGTCACCTCAGCCCAGGACGCGATGTCGGACGACATGGTCAACCGCCTGGCGTCGACCATGTCCGAAGGTATTGCACTGCTCGACCGTCTTACCCGCAACGAAGGCTTGACGCACCTGCTGCGGGAAATCGACCGGCCGGAAAACCAGCGCTTCATCATCTGCATGTCCAATGCCTTCACCCAGGCCAGTCGCGAACTGGCAACCGCTCCGCCACTCGGCGGCGGGCTCGGCGGCTTGCTCAAGCTGATCAGCGATCCCGGCGTCCAGGAAGGCCTGCGCCTGCTTGCTTTCGTCGGCGCGCGCATGAGCACCAGCCTGCGCGAGGTGCACCGCCGCGGCCTGTAATTTTTCAAAGTAAAGACAGAGGGCGCCCCGAATCCGGGGCGCCCTCTGTCTTTTGCGGATGCGATCGTGACTGACGCCGGCAAAAAGTCGGCGCTGGCGCTACGGCGCCGGCGCGACAATCAAGGTGCCCGGCAGCCTTTTCCGCCGCGACTTACAGCCCCAGATCGCTCAAGCCCGGATGATCGTCCGGGCGCCGTCCCAGGGGCCAGAAGAATTTCCGTTCGGACTCCTTGATCGGCAGGTCGTTGATGCTGGCAAAGCGCCGCATCATGAAGCCCTGCTCATTGAACTCCCAGTTCTCGTTGCCATAGGCGCGCATCCAGTTGCCCGAGTCGTCGTGGCATTCGTAGGCGAAGCGCACGGCGATGCGATTGCCGGCGCAGGCCCAGAGTTCCTTGATCAGGCGGTAGTCGAGTTCCTTCGCCCACTTGCGCACCAGGAACTGCCGCACCTCTTCGCGCCCGACCGGAAATTCGGAGCGGTTGCGCCAGCGGGTGTCCTCCGTATAGACCAGCACGACCCGGTCCGGGTCGCGGGTGTTCCAGGCATCCTCGGCCATGCGCACCTTCTGCGCGGCGGTTTCCGGG
>CAIZHL010000558.1 GCA_903932755.1 uncultured beta proteobacterium | reverse complement strand
TGCGCATCTCAAGTTCGGGAGGTTCGATGGCGACGGTAAGGCCCCAGTCGAAGCGTGAAACAAGGCGCTCTTCAAGTCCCTGGACGTCTTTCGGGTAGGTATCGCAGGTGATGATGATCTGCTTCTTAGCCTCGATCAGAGCATTGAAGGCGTAGAAAAACTCTTCCTGTGTTCGATCCTTGCGATTGAAGAACTGGATGTCGTCAATAAGGAGGAGGTCGAGCGAACGGTAATAGCGCTTGAAGGCGTCTCGCGAGTTCTGCTGAAATGCCCGCACTACGTCTGAAAAATAGTCTTCGGCGTGGACATAGCGCACCTCCAGCTCGGGGTTGGCCGCGTAGATCGAATTGCCGATGGCGTGGATCAGATGCGTCTTACCCAGGCCCACACCGCCATAGATGAACAGCGGGTTATAGGAAACACCGGGATTCAGCGCCACCTGCTGGGCGGCGGCTCTTGCCAGATCATTGGCTCGTCCGGTAACCAGTGTGTCAAACGTGAACTCGGCGTTGAGTCGGGTCTTTTCGTAACCGGGATCACCGGACCTGACCGGTTTGACTGTGGCGGCAGGCGTGGCCGATGGTTCCGGATCGGTGTCGGGAGTAGCGGTCGGCAAGTCCGGCGCTGCATCAGCTACCGCAAGGTTGATGCTGACAGGAGTGGAAAAAAAATCCTTACCGAGGGCTTCTATTTGCGCCAGATATCGCTCCCGGACCCACTGCATGACGAAGCGATTGGGTGCGACCAAGCGAAAGTGCGTCGGACCTTCATCCTCGTTTACCAGCTGCAGACCTTTTATCCAGGTGTTGAACTGCTGCGCAGGAAGCTCCTGCTCAAAGCGGTTCAGGCAGGCGGTCCAAAATTCACTCATTGCAATAGGAAGGATTCGAAGCCGGGAAAGGTGGGTCGATGTGCTGATTAGGAGGTTTTTCTTTGCCGCCGACGTGCATCGGGCAGGGAGCGCATTCTAGCTGTTTCGGCTATAGTTATCCACAGCCGCGGAGATTGTTGCGCTTGACAAAACTGCGGTAAGACGCTGTAATTCGCGGCTTTGTTCATTTAAGGGATATTGCCATGAAACGCACCTACCAGCCTTCGGTTGTGCGCCGCAAGCGCACCCACGGCTTCCTCGTGCGCATGCGTACCCGCGGTGGTCGTGCTGTGATCCGTGCGCGTCGTGCCAAGGGCCGTCATCGTCTCGCCGTCTAAGCGGCGCGCTTCGTTTCACTCAGAGCAGCGCCTGCACCGGCCGGAAGAGTTTTCCGCCGTCATGGCGGCGCGGCGGGTGGTGCGGGGCACGTGTTTCGACCTTCATTTTTGTCCGGCAAATGCTGCGAGCAGGGCGCGGATCGGGTTGATCGTACCGAAACGCCTGGCGCGGGCCGCCGTATTGCGCAATGCCATCAAGCGTCAGGGAAGGGAAGCTTTCCGCCAGCTTGCATCGGCGATTCCGCCATGCGACCTGGTCCTGCGCCTGAAGCGACCGGTTTCGGGAGCCGGCGGCGTGGTTGAGGGGCAACGGAAAGTCTGGCGCGCGGAAATGGAAATCCTCTTGAGGCAATTTCTGAAGTGATCGCGACGAGATCCTTTTTGGTCCGGCCGCTGTTGTGGCTGATTCGCGGATACCAGTTGGCCATCAGTCCAATGCTGGGCAACCGCTGCCGCTTCTACCCGAGCTGCTCCGAGTACTCCATGGAAGCCCTGAGCCGCCACGGCTTGTTCCGGGGTTTGTGGCTTACCGTTCGCAGGCTAGGACGTTGTCATCCCTGGCATCCGGGCGGTTTTGACCCCATCCCCTGATTTTTTGCATTTCTGACCTGAATCACTGCCGAGACAGTAATGGATAACCGACGATTGATCCTGCTTCTGGTGTTCAGTTTTTCGCTGATCATGCTTTGGGACGCCTGGCAAAAACAGAGCTCGCCAAAGTTGGCGACGACGGCTAAAGCCGTGGCAGCGGCGGGCGTAGGGGCGGGCGCAGTGCCCACGCCCACGATGCCGCCAGCCGGTCCCGCGGCTGTGCCGGGTGCCGTACCGGGCGCAGTTGCCGGCGTCGCTGCCGCGACTGGAGCGGGCGCTGCCACTGCAAAAATCCGCACCGACTTGTACGTCGCGGAAATTTCAGCGCTGGGCGGAGACATTACCCGGCTCGAACTGGTTCGCCACCCGGAGACCGAAGACAAGTCGAAGCATTTTGTGCTGTTCGACAACGGCGGCAAGCACATCTATCTGGGCCAGTCCGGGGTGATCGGAGAAGGCATGCCGAATCACAAGACCGAATGGAAGCTGACGCCCGGCGAACATGTTCTGAAGGACGGTGAACTGAAGCTGGAAGTGCGTCTCGAGGCGCAGGCGGCCAGCGGCGGCAAGGTGGCGAAGACTTATGTCTTCCAGCGTGGCAGCTACCAGATCGACGTTCGCCATGAGGGTGTGGCGCCGGGCACCCATGCCTACTACCAGATAACGCGTGACGGCAAGCCCGCCGAAGGGCAGGACAACTCGATGATGATGGGGGTCGTTACCTTCACGGGACCGGCAGTGTTTACCGACGCCGAAAAGTTTCAGAAGGTCGAGTTCGCCGACATCCTGAAGAACAAGGCCAAGTTTGCGCAGAAGGCAGACAATGGCTGGCTGGCGATGATCCAGCACTACTTCGTCGCTGCCTGGCTGCCGGCGGCCGGCACGCCACGCGAGTATTACATGCGCAAGGTCGGGGAAGACTTGTACTCGGCGGGCGTGATCCTGCCCGTCGCCGCGGACGGCAAGAGCGCGATATCGCTGTATGCCGGGCCACAGGAGCAGGATAAGCTGGAAAAGATTGCTCCCGGACTCGATCTGGTGGTCGATTACGGGTGGCTGACGGTCATTGCTGCACCTCTGTTCTGGGTTCTCGCGGCGATCTACAAATTGGTCGGCAACTGGGGTTGGGCCATCATTGGCCTCACCATGTTGCTCAAGGGAATTTTCTTTCCGCTTTCGGCCGCAAGTTACAAATCCATGGCCAAGATGCGGGTGCTGACGCCCAAGCTGATGAAGTTGAAGGAAACCTACGGCGACGACAAGCAGCGCCTGAATCAGGAAATGATGGCCTTGTACAAGAAGGAGAAGGTCAACCCGCTGGGCGGTTGCCTGCCGGTGCTGGTACAGATCCCGGTCTTCATCGCGCTGTACTGGGTGCTGCTGGGAACTGTCGAGATGCGCAATGCGCCCTGGTTGGGCTGGATCACCGACCTTTCGGTGAAGGATCCGTTCTACGTGCTGCCGCTGATCATGGGCGCCACGATGTTCATCCAGACCAAGCTCAATCCGACACCGCCCGATCCCATCCAGGCAAAGGTGATGCTTTACATGCCGATCGTGTTTACCGGCATGTTCCTGTTTTTCCCGGCCGGCCTGGTTCTCTACTGGACGGTGAACAACATCCTGTCGATTGCCCAGCAATGGCAGATCACGCGCATGGTGGAGGCGGGGGAAAAGAAGTAGCCCGACTCCGGTTCTGCGGGGCCGGAGTATCTGTCGGCGCGTATCGCGCTGACTCCAGGAGAGCCGGATGGGACTGTCGCGTACCGGTATCATCGCCGCCATCGCTACGGCACCCGGCCGCGGCGGCATCGGCGTCGTGCGGGTATCCGGACCGGGCCTTTTGCCTTTTGCCGAACTGCTGACCGGCAGGCGGCCCTCGCCGCGCCACGCCACGCTGAGCACGTTCCGCGACGCTGACGGGGCAGCCATCGATCAGGGTATTCAACTGTTTTTCCCGGCGCCGCATTCCTTTACCGGCGAAGATGTCCTCGAACTCCAGGGGCACGGCGGCCCGGTGGTGCTGCAGATGTTGCTGGCGCGCTGCCTGTAACTGGGCGCTCGCGTCGCGGAGCCGGGCGAGTTCTCGCAGCGGGCCTTCCTCAACGACAAGCTCGACCTGGTCCAGGCCGAAGCGGTGGCCGACCTGATCGAAGCCGGAACGGCCGCTGCCGCACGCTCGGCATTGCGTTCCTTGTCCGGCGAATTTTCGCGCGAGGTCACTGGGTTGGTCGGCCGCCTTACCGATTTGCGCATGCTGGTGGAGGCGACACTTGATTTTCCCGACGAGGAGATCGATGTCCTCAGGGACACCGATGCGGCGCAGCGCCTGGCAGGCATTTGCGCCGATCTGTCCTTGCTGCTGGCCCGGGCGCGCGCCGGCAGCCTGCTGCGTTCGGGTCTGCATGTGGTGCTGGCCGGATTGCCGAATGTCGGCAAGTCCTCCCTGTTGAACCGCCTGGCCGGCGAGGAGCGGGCCATCGTCACCGAGGTGGCGGGCACGACACGTGATGCGGTGCGCGAAACGATACAGGTCGAAGGCATTCCCCTGCACATCATCGACACGGCCGGGTTGCGCGAAACCGATGACGTCGTGGAAAAGATCGGCATCGAGCGGGCCTGGCAGGAAATAGGGCGGGCCGACGTGGTGTTGCAGCTGCTCGATGCGCGCTGCGGCGAAACCCCGGCGGATCATGCGATTGCCGTGCGCCTTCCGTCGAGAGTAGAGCGCATCGTGGTGGAGAACAAGTGCGATCTGGCCGGTGCGGCGGCATTACGGTTTACGCAAGGCGGTCATGTCCATTTGCGCCTGTCGGCCAAGAGCGGGGAAGGCATGTTCCTGCTGCACGACGAACTGCTGCGCGTTGCCGGCTGGAGCGGACACGGCGAAGACGTGGTTCTGGCCCGCGAACGCCACATCGAGGCGCTCGGGATTGCCGCGGAAAAGTCGGCGCTGGCGGCACGGCGGCTGGACCGGCTCGAGCTCTGCGCCGAGGAGTTGCGTCTGGCGCAGGAAGCGCTGTCGCGCATTACCGGCGAATTTACGGCCGACGATTTGCTGGGCGAGATTTTTTCCCGCTTCTGCATCGGCAAGTAGGCGGGCGTGGCTGAGATCGACCTCATCCTGTTGCTGGTTGCCGCACTGTTCGCCGGATTCGTCGACGCCGTGGCTGGCGGCGGCGGCCTGATCCAGGTGCCGACCTTGCTGATGGCGCTTCCGGCCGAGTCCCCGGCGACCGTGTTCGGCACCAATAAGGTGGCAAGCATCTTCGGTACGGCCAATGCTGCATGGCGCTACGCCCGGCGCATTGCGCTGCCCTGGCGCATCGCCCTTCCCGCCGCCGCCACTGCTTTCCTGTTTTCCTTTGCCGGCGCGGCTGCGGTGGCATGGCTGCCAAAAGATGTTGTGAGACCTCTTGTGCTTGGCCTGTTGGTTTTGGTCCTGATCTATACAGTGGTCAAGCCCGAGTTTGGTGTCGTTTCGGGCGCCCCTCTGGCAGCCGGTCTGGAACGCAAGCTGGCGCTTTTGGTGGGCGCCGTATTGGGCTTCTATGATGGCTTTTTCGGTCCCGGCGCGGGCAGCTTCATGATCTTCGCTTTCGTCCACTGGTTCCGGCTCGATTTCCTGCACGCCTCGAGTGCAGCCAAGGTGGTTAATTTTTCTACCAATGCGGCGGCGTTGGCTTACTTTGCGCCCACCGGACATGTGTTGTGGGCTGTCGGCTTGGGCATGGCGATTTTCAACATTGCCGGAGCACTGCTAGGGTCGCGGTTGGCCTTGCGCCATGGCAGCGGTTTTGTGCGGGGGGTATTCATAGTTGTGGCGTCGGTGTTGATTGCCCGTCTTGGCTACGACACGTTCGGCTGAGTCGGAGCGGAGGGTGCTGCGGGTGTTTCACGTGAAACAGGAAGGTTCTAGTTTCACGTGAAACAAAATCGAAGATTTTCAGCGACGAGGGTGCTTAACGCTGACAAACATAAGGTTCAGCTCGGTTAGAGGCTGCGTTTTTTAATCGAGGGGCGTATGATTGCGCCTCTTTTGGTTCCGGCGGCGGTTCACCGTTAATGGTCGGAGCAACTCAAACCTGGTTTTCCTTCGGGCACACGGCGTGCAATTTCCAGCTTCCTTTGATGTGATTGTGATTGGCGGTGGCCACGCCGGTACCGAAGCGGCACTGGCTGCAGCGCGGTCGGGCGCACGCACGCTGCTGCTGACGCACAACATCGAAACACTCGGCGCGATGTCGTGCAATCCGTCGATTGGCGGCATCGGCAAAGGGCATCTGGTCAAGGAAGTTGATGCGCTCGGCGGTGCGATGGCTGCTGCCGCCGACGAGGGCGGCATCCAGTTCCGCATCCTAAATGCCTCGAAAGGACCGGCAGTCCGCGCGACCCGGGCGCAGGCGGACAGGCAGCTTTACAAGCAGGCAATCCGGGTCCGCCTCGAAAACCAGCCGAACCTGACACTGTTTCAGCAGGCCGCGGACGACCTGATCCTCAACGGCGACCGGGTGAGCGGGGTGGTGACGCAGCTGGGTGTCCGTTTTGAAGCACCTGCGGTGGTGCTGACCGCCGGCACCTTCCTCAATGGTCTGGTGCATGTCGGATTGTCGAACTACCGCGCCGGGCGTTTTGGTGATCCGGCGGCGATCTCCCTTGCCGAGCGTTTGAAGGAAATCAACCTGCCGGTCGGTCGCCTCAAGACCGGGACGCCGCCCCGGCTGGACGGGCGCAGCATCGATTATTCGCTGCTGCAGGAACAACCCGGGGACGATCCGGTGCCGGTGTTCTCCTTCATGGGCAGCCGCAGCCAGCACCCGCGCCAGGTTTCCTGCTGGATAACGCATACCAACAGCCACACGCACGACATCATTCGCTCGGGCCTTGACCGGTCGCCGATGTTCACGGGCGTCATCGCCGGCGTCGGACCCCGATACTGCCCCTCGATCGAGGACAAGATCCACCGCTTCGCCGGCAAGGACAGCCATCAAATCTTCCTCGAGCCGGAAGGGCTCGATACCCACGAAATGTATCCGCAGGGCGTTTCCACCAGCCTGCCTTTCGATGTCCAGCTGGCGCTGGTGCGTTCCATCCGCGGGCTGGAGAACGTGCATATCACCCGTCCCGGCTACGCCATCGAATACGACTATTTCGATCCGCGCAACCTCAAGGACAGCCTGGAAACCAAATCGATCGGCGGCTTGTTTTTCGCCGGCCAGATCAACGGCACGACCGGCTACGAGGAGGCAGCTGCGCAAGGGCTGCTGGCCGGCATCAACGCCGCTCGCTTAGCGAAACAGCTGCCGGCATGGTCGCCGCGCCGCGATCAGGCTTATCTCGGCGTGCTGGTGGATGATCTGATTACGCGCGGTGTATCCGAGCCCTACCGGATGTTTACCAGCCGCGCCGAGTATCGGCTGTCACTGCGCGAAGACAACGCCGATGCGCGCCTGACCGAGATCGGCCGTGAATTGGGCCTGGTCGATGACTTGCGCTGGGACGCCTTTAATCGCAAGCGCGATGCCGTGGCGCGCGAAACCGAGCGCCTCAAGGCGACCTGGGTCAATCCGCGCCAGCTGCCGGAAGCCGATGCCCTGCGCGTGCTGGGGCAGCCGATGGAACGCGAATACCGGCTGTTTGACCTGCTGCGTCGCCCGGAAGTCAGCTATGCCGCCCTCTTGTCCTTGCCGGGGGCCGGCGAGGGACTTGCGTCTTCAGAATTGATCGAGCAGGTCGAGATCGAAGCCAAATATCAGGGCTATATCGAGCGGCAAAAGGACGAGATCGAGAAGAGTCTTGCCCATGAGTCGCTGCAGTTGCCGGTCGACATCGACTATGCGGAGGTGTCCGGACTGTCCTTCGAGGTAAGGCAGAGACTTGCCCGGGCGCGGCCACAAACCCTGGGGCAGGCATCGCGCCTGCAGGGAATCACACCGGCGGCGATTTCGCTGTTGCTGGTCCATCTGAAACGGCGCAAGGCGGCATGAGCGTCCGCGCCGGGCCGTCCCAAGGGGGTGCAGCCAAGAACATGGAGCGGACACAGTCCGCGAACACTCGTCACCCCCTTCCCGGGGAAGGGGGCCGGGGGGATGGTAGTCCAGTGAATCTGGGGATTCAGTTGCGGGATGGCCTCGTGGCGCTGGGGCTTGAGTTGCCGGACGAAGTGCAGGCGAAACTTCAGGCCTATCTCGCGCTGCTGAAAAAATGGAACGCCACCTATAACCTCACCGCAATCCGCGACGAGGCGGAAATGGTGACGCAACACCTGCTCGACTCTCTGTCGGTTTTGCCGGTTCTGGAAAAGTCGGCGCTGGCGGGACGGCGCTGGGCGGATATCGGCAGCGGCGCCGGATTGCCCGGCATTCCGTTGGCCGTCGTCCGGCCGGAACTGGAAATGAGTCTGATCGAGACAGTGGAGAAGAAGTCCGCCTTCCAGCGCCAGGCCAAGATCGAACTGGGATTGGCCAATGTCACCGTCGTCAATCGCCGGGTTGAAGATGTGCCGGGCGGAGTTTTCGATGCAGTGATTTCCCGCGCCTTCGCCGATCTCGCTGATTTTGTTCGACTTGCCGGCCATCTGCTGACGCAGGGCGGACGGCTTTACGCCATGAAGGGCCAGTTGCCCGAGGATGAAATAAAGCGCTTGCCGGCCGGCTGGGCGCTGGTCAATTGCACCCCGCTGAACGTGCCCGGCCTTGACGCACAGCGCCATCTGCTTGTTATTGAAAGAGTCTGACGATGCATATTTTTGCCATAGCCAATCAAAAGGGTGGAGTGGGCAAGACCACTACTGCGGTCAATCTCGCCGCCGCCCTGGCTGCCAACGGCCAGCGCACCCTGCTGGTGGACCTCGATCCCCAGGGCAACGCCACCATGGGCAGCGGCGTGGACAAGCGCAGCCTCGCGTCCTCGGTCTATCAGGTGCTGCTGCAATTGGCGACCTTGGAGGAGGCGCGGGTCGTCTCGCCCAGCGGAAAGTTCGATGTGTTGCCTGCCAATCGCGACCTGGCCGGCGCAGAAGTCGAACTGGTCGATCTCGAGATGCGCGAGATGCGGCTCAAGGCAGCGCTGGCGACACATCGCGGTGACTATGACTTTGTCCTGATCGACTGCCCGCCCTCGCTGTCGATGCTGACCCTGAACGGCCTCTGTGCGGCGCATGGCGTGATCATACCGATGCAATGTGAATACTATGCGCTGGAAGGCCTGTCGGACCTGGTAAACACCATCAAGAAGGTGCATGCCAATCTGAACCGCGAACTCAAGATCATCGGGTTGCTGAGGGTCATGTACGACCCGCGCAATACCCTGTCGACCCAGGTTTCGGCCCAGTTGGAGCAGCATTTCGGCGACAAGGTGTTCAAGACCCTGGTGCCGCGCAACGTACGTCTTGCCGAGGCGCCGAGTTATGGGGTGCCGGGTGTGCTTTTCGACAAGGCGGCCAAAGGGGCGCAGGCTTACATGGCCTTTGCGCTTGAAATGATCGATCGTGTCAATTCCTGGAAGGAAAGCAACTCGTGAATCCACCGAAACAAAAAGGCCTCGGCCGCGGGCTGGATGCCCTGCTGGCCGCCAACAATACCCCGGAGAGCCAGCGCCAGGAGATGCTTGGGGTGGGTATGCTGCAACCAGGAAAATATCAGCCCCGCACGCGCATGGACCCGGGTTCCCTCGAAGAACTGGCAGCGTCGATCAAGGCCCAGGGCCTGATCCAGCCGATCTCCGTGCGGCCGGTGAGCGCGGGTCGCTATGAAATCATCGCCG
The DNA here is from genome assembly GCA_903932755.1 of uncultured beta proteobacterium. Classification (GTDB taxonomy): domain Bacteria; phylum Pseudomonadota; class Gammaproteobacteria; order Burkholderiales; family Rhodocyclaceae; genus Sulfuritalea. The sequence continues at coordinate 2,025 of CAIZHL010000558.1, read as the reverse complement.
GCGAGCGGCGCTGGCGTGCGGCCCAGATCGCCGGCCTGGCGGAAGTGCCGGTGCTGATCCGCGACATCCCGGACGATGCCGCGCTGGCGATGTCGCTGATCGAGAACATCCAGCGCGAAGACCTCAATCCGCTCGAGGAAGCGGCCGGCATCCAGCGCCTGATCGACGAATTCCAGATGACCCACCAGCAGGCGGCTGACTCGGTAGGCCGTTCGCGTTCGGCCGCCTCCAACCTGCTGCGCCTGTTGCAGTTGGCGAAGCCGGCGCAGGACATGCTGATGGCCGGTGATATCGAAATGGGACATGCCCGGGCGCTGTTGCCGCTGTCAAAGAGCGAGCAGGGCCGTATAGCAGCCCTGGTGGCGGACAAGGGGTATTCGGTTCGCGAAACCGAGCGGATGGTCGCCCGCGAACTCAATCCGCCCGTCAAAAAGGGAGCCGACAAAAAGCCTGATAGAGACCTGCTGCGACTTGAAGAAGAACTCTCCGACCGCATCGGAGCAACCGTCAAGATCAGCGCCAATCGCAAAGGCGCCGGCAGCCTTAACATTCGCTTCGGCAGCCTGGATCAGCTCGATGGATTGCTGGCGCGACTCGGTTGAGCCGTGACGAATCCGGCGACAGGAAAGTCCCGGAGCGACAGTCTGATTTTGCATAGTGCAATTGATGGTCCTAGGAGTGAACCGAAATGGCGCGCTGCAACATAAAATGTTTGACAACCCATGATCAATGCCCTATATTCGCGGGCTTTTGGAAGCGGCCTGGTCTTATAGATGTTTAGAGCCGTATTTCATCAAAGCGTCGCGACACTGATCGTTGCAGCCTTGGCGCTCTTATTGATCGGGCGGCACGGTGCGGTATCAGCAGGATTGGGTGGTGCAGCAATCGTAGTTCCGAACCTGTTCTTCGCCCTGAGCCTCTGGGCGGCAGCAAAGAGCGGCAGGGCTTCGGTCGGCAGGTTTTTTGTAGGTGAGTTCATCAAGGTCGCGGCAACGCTGGCGTTGCTCGTGATCGTGGCGGGGGCGTATCGGGACTTGCACTGGTTGGCGTTGCTGGCCGGCATGTTCGTTGCGCTGAAAGCGAATCTGTTTGTGATATTGACTAAGGCCTGAAGCCCATGGCAGCCGAGCACGCTCCAAACGCATCCGAATACATCGTTCACCACCTGACCCACCTCAACAGCCTGGGCCACAAGCAGGCGGCTCTGGTCGATTGGTCGGTATTCCATCTTGATACCCTGTTCTGGTCCGTCACGCTCGGACTGCTGGCAGTATTGGTTCTGGCACGCGCCGCCGCCAAGGCCACCTCCGGCGTGCCCGGCCGCTTCCAGGCCGCCGTCGAAATCCTGATTGAAATGGTCGAGTCGCAATCCAAGTCGATCGTGCACGGTGACCGTACATTCATCGCCCCGCTGGCATTGACCGTGTTTGTCTGGATCTTCTTCATGAACGCGATGGACCTGCTGCCGGTCGATCTGCTGCCCAATGTCTGGGCGTGGATGTTCGGGGTGGCCGGCCATGATCCCAGCCACGCATACATGCGCGTGGTGCCTACCGCCGACATCAATGCCACGCTGGGCATGTCCGTAGGCGTATTCGTGCTGTGCATTTACTACAGCATCAAGATCAAGGGCCTCGGTGGCTGGATCCATGAGTTGTTCACGGCCCCCTTCGGCAATCATCCCGTTCTCTATCCGTTCAATTTTGCAATGCAGCTGATCGAGTTCGTCGGCAAGACGGCATCGCACGGCATGCGATTGTTCGGCAACATGTATGCAGGCGAACTGATATTCATGCTGATCGCCCTGATGGGTGCAGCTTGGGCCGGTACCTTCGGCAGCGGCGTGTTGTGGCTGAGCGGTGTTTTTGCAGGAACCGTCTGGGCCATTTTCCACATCCTGATCATTACCTTGCAGGCTTTCATCTTCATGATGCTGACGCTGGTCTATATCGGCCAGGCGCACGAAACCCATTAATCCACCGCATCAATCTTTACCACCTCAAATCTGTTACTAAAGGAGTCGTC
>CAIZHL010000557.1 GCA_903932755.1 uncultured beta proteobacterium | reverse complement strand
GACCACGCCGATGCCGGCCCAGAAGTGGCTGGGTCGTTCGGATCGGTAGTGAAGGACTTGCGCTAAAATCCCGCTCTTGTTTTTGTGCAATTGGATGGGCGGACCGGCTTGATAGTCGGGCGAGTGTAGCAAAAATCCCCCTTCCGTCAAACCGGGCTAATCAACATGGTCGATATCGACTCCCAACTGGCGCTGATCAAGCGCGGCGCCGATGAACTGCTGATCGAGGCCGAACTCGTCGAAAAGCTGAAATCCGGCCGCCCCCTGCGCGTCAAGGCCGGCTTCGATCCGACCGCGCCCGATCTGCATCTGGGCCATACCGTGCTGATCAACAAGCTGCGCCACTTCCAGGACCTCGGCCACCACGTCATGTTCCTGATCGGCGACTTCACCGGCATGATCGGCGACCCCAGCGGCAAGAATGCAACGCGCCCGCCCCTGTCGCGCGAGCAGATCCTCGAAAACGCCGACACCTACCGCGCCCAGGTATTCAAGATCCTCGACCCGCAGAAGACCGAAGTCTGCTTCAACTCGACCTGGTTCGAGCCGCTCGGCGCCGCCGGCATGATCAAGCTGGCCGCGCGCCACACCGTGGCACGCATGCTCGAACGCGACGATTTTTCCAAGCGTTATGCCGGCGGCCAGCCAATTGCGATCCACGAATTCCTCTATCCGCTGTGCCAGGGCTATGACTCGGTGGCGATGAAGGCCGATGTCGAACTCGGCGGCACCGACCAGAAGTTCAACCTGCTGATGGGCCGCGAACTGCAGAAGCACTACGGCCAGGCGCCGCAGTGCGTGCTGATGATGCCCCTGCTCGAGGGGCTGGACGGCGTGAACAAGATGTCCAAGTCGCTCGGCAATTACATCGGCATCGCCGAGTCGCCCACCGAAATCTTTGGCAAGTTGATGTCGGTCTCCGACGAGCTGATGTGGCGCTATTACGAGCTGCTGTCCTTCCGCGGCAACGACGAAATCGCCCGCTTCAAGCGCGAAGTGGCCGAAGGGCGCAATCCGCGCGACGTCAAGGTGCTGCTGGGGCAGGAGATCGTCGCCCGCTTCCACTCGCAAAAGGATGCCGAGGCCGCGCTGGCCGAGTTCGAGGCGCGCTTCCAGCGCGGCGTGCTGCCCGACGACATGCCCGAAATCAGCGTCCCGGCCGGCACTCTGGCCCAGGTGCTGAAGGCCGCCGGCCTGACGCCGAGCACCTCTGAAGCGCTGCGCATGATTGACGCCGGCGGGGTGCGCGTGAACGGCGAAAAAGTCGGCGCCCGCGACACGGCGCTGAGCGCCGGCGATTGCGTCGTATTGCAGGTTGGCAAGCGCAAATTTGCCCGCGTGACCCTGAGCTGACGCGCCGCTGATTTGCTGGCTGGCAGACTGAACTCCGCCCTACGAAAGGCAAACAATCGCAGGTTTTGTGGGGCCGGCTTCAGCCGGCCTGTGCCCTGCTATACGCCAACCCGCATAAGGGAATTGGGCGTCAGCCTTTCAAGGCAGGCAAGCAAATCAGGCACGAGCGGGAGCAGGGTTGGCAAACGGTTGTCATGTGCGGCCAATACGATGACAGCCAGGGGAAGGGCGGCAATATTTTGTTGGTATTGAAGGTTCTGATCCGCGGTTATGAAGACATCGAACCGGGCCGCCGCAAGCGTCAGAAGCCTGCCGTTCTTTACGCCTGACCATCCAGCCTCGACGACCGTGGAAACCGAGTGGTCGGGAAGTGCGCGAGATAGCCGCCGCGGAAGTGATTCATCAAGCAGGATGCGCATCGGGTGCTACGGCTTCGCGGGCTTGCTCAAGTGCCGCAACACAGAGTTCCCGCGGTACGGATGGGAAATCTTCGCAAAACGTGGCAAGCGAATCCCCGCCTTCCAGGTAGTCGAAAAGCGTCTTGACCGGGACGCGCGTACCGGCAAACACGGGTGTCCCGCCTTGTATTTCAGGGTCGACTTGAATGGCAATACGCATCATGGCGAAAGGCTCCGCTGACCAGATCATGCGTTACTTTACTCTTGTGGCGGAACGCATGACATCCATCTTCGATTTTGACCGTGAAGAAAGCCCCACTTATCAGCGGCGCATCCTTGTGTCCCGTCCGGCGAAAGTCGGCGCCCGCGATACGGCGCTGAATGCCGGGATTGCCTCGTATTGCAGGTCGGCAAGCGAAAATTTGCCCGCGTCACGCTGAGCTGAAGGCGATCCATCGGCGCACCGAAGGCGGTGGTATTTAATGTCGTATTAGATGCTACAATTAACATTGAATACGGCATTTTATTGGACACACAAGCTCGTTTGACGGAGGTCTCATGGATACCATCTTTAGCAATATGACGGTCAGCGTCACCGAGCTGAAGCGTAATTTCGCGGCCATTATCAAGCAGGCTGATGAAAGCCCCGTGGCCATACTCAATCACAACCGGCCCGAGGCCTATCTCCTGCCGGCAGCGTATTACGAACGGCTCATGAGCTATCTGGAAGACCTGGAAGATGCCCGGTTGGTGCATGAACGCGCCAACGGCCCCTTCGTCGAGGTCGGTCTGGATGAGCTATAAGCTTCGCTTCCATGAACTGGCGTTGGCGGAATGGAAGAGACTCGATGGCAGTGTGCGCGAGCCGCTGAAAAAAAAGCTCGAAGAGCGGCTGGATAACCCGCGCATACCGTCTGCCGCGCTTTCCGGCATGGCCGATTGCTACAAGATCAAACTCAGGCGTGTTGGTTATCGGCTGGTATATCGTGTCGATGACGATGTCGTTTTTGTCACCGTGATCAGCGTCGGCAGGCGAGACGGGCAGAAAGCCTATGAGGCAGCTCAATCCAGGCTGAGGCAGGCGCTGCTGAAGGACTGAGCTCGCGTCCCCGCGTCGTCCCGGCAGCGCCGTCCGCAAGGGATACCGTCTCCGGCTTTGCCGAAGACATAACTTTTATGGGCACCGGAACGCGTGTGCCAGGTTCAAATACACTTCGTCGGTTCCGCGCTTCCTGCCCAGCCGCGACTCCCATTGGACAATCCTGTTGTTTTGACATAATAATCAATCAATGCTAATCTAATGTTGATTATTTGATCAATTCCATATGAACTCCCTCATCGACCAGATCATCAGTTCAGCGCGTGCCAGCGGCGTTAACCAGACGACACTGGCGGCGCGCGCCGGCATTCCGAAGGAAACTTTATCGCGGGCGAAGAAGCGCGGCTCGGCCGGCCTGGATATTGTTCAAGCCCTGGCGCGCGCCGCCGGCGTGAACGTCGGCATTGTTCCCGCGACGCCCCCTTCCCGCTCTGCGCCTGCCGTGGCCTTCCGGGAGCGGCATCGCCTGCTGGCCTGGTCAAACCCCGGCGCGTCGCCCACGGTGCTGCTGCGCCGCGCGCTGGTAGCGCCGGAGTTCAGCACGCTGCTCGACGCGGCCCTCGAGTTTGGCGTGGATGCGGTCATTGAGGAGTGGGAGAGCTTGAAGTCTTCGGGCGACCCGGAAGCGAAGCGGGCTGCCCCGATCACCGACCGAATATTGCGCAATATCCGGCATGGATACCAGCAGGCTGCCGCCTGAAACGCGGCGCCTTTGGGCGCGATTGGAGCATAACCCCCTTCTGACCGGGTTCGTCCTGATTGGCGGCACCGCCCTGGCGCTGCGCATCGGCCACCGGGTCAGCGAGGATCTGGACTTCGCCTACCTCGGAAATCTGCTCCCTACGATGCGCTTGCGTCAACTCGTCCGCTCCCTCGACGATGGCGGCGTGCAACTTCGGTTGAATCAGGACCCCATTGCCGAGCAGGAGTTCATCAACTCCGGCCTGCTGCTGGAGGACCACCAGCAGAACTATGTGGCCAACGACGCCGTCAAGCTGTCCTTCGTCCGGCTGGACAATCCGACAACAGGCCTGCTGCACGGGAGCGCAGAATCTGCGCCGCGGGTAGCCACTTTGGACGAGATATTTAAGACGAAAGCCCTGGTCTGCGGCGAGAGGTCAAAATCCCGCGATTGGTTTGATCTCTACATTCTGATGACCCGGTATGGGTACGATGCCATGGATTTGCACCGGGCATTCGCTGAAGCAGATTCCCCGCACACTTTCAAAACGACCGCCGAGCGCCTGCGTGCCTGCATTCCGAATCAGGCGGACGAAGGCTATCTTCAACTCGTGGAACCGGCTCCCTCGCTGGAGGATATGCGCGAGTATTTCGGCGGAGCCCTCGATCAGCTCGAGCGCGATCTGAGCGCAATCGCATTCAAGGCGAAAGGGGCTGCCGGGCGGCCGCGCTGATAGTCCGTCACGGCGAGAATCATTCCCGCGCCGTCCGCAAGGGATACCGTCTCCGGCTTTGCCGAAGACATAACTTTTCATGGACGCCGGAATGCCGGCGTCAGGTTCAAATCGCCTCTTCCGGAACTTCCAGCACCTCGGCGATGGCGCGATAGACCTCGCGCATGTCCCCAATGGGCAAGCGCGCCAGAGGGCCCGCCGAAAGGCGACGATTGTCAATTGCGCGCAACTGGTCGATCAGCAGATCGGAATCCTGATCCAGCCTTTCCCGCGCGGGAACGCGGATGCGGAGCGGAGCGGCGTCATTCATCAGGTTTGTCGTCAG
>CAIZHL010000556.1 GCA_903932755.1 uncultured beta proteobacterium | reverse complement strand
GTGATGCCGTTGATGGCCCGCTCGGACATTTCAATCATGGAGGCATCCATCGGCTGGCAATTGATGGTCATGCGCAACACCGAAAGCCCGTTGCGCAACTCGTGAGTCAGCATGGAAAGCATCCGGCCTTTGCGGACGCTGCCAGCGTGCTCGTACTGTGCCTTTGCCTCCGCCACGCGCGCGGCCTCATGCGCCCGCAGCGTCTCTTCGTGTTCTGCGCGGTAACGGCTGCTGAGCGCAAGCTGCAGTGCAACGACGGTGCCGAGCGAGGCGATCTGCAGGCTGTACAGCATCACGATGCCGCCGGATATCACTCCCGTCAGGTTGAGGAACACCATGCCGATGCTTGACATGCTGATCAGGTTGGCGGCTAGCAGCATGCTGCCGCCGGTTTCCTTGCGTTGCCAGAGCCGGACCGACAGCCCGGTGCCCAACAGTATCATCGGCGGCACAAGGGCGCTGACCAGGGGCATGGTTTCGACGAAATAGCCGAGCGGTACGGAAGCGATGGCCAGAAGCGCCAGCCAGAAATTGCCTTCGTAGAGCCAGAACAGGATGCGCTGGGAGCGCTCGATCAGGAACAGGCGCCGGTAAAACGCGTAGCCGAAGGCCAGGCTGCAGAACCCTGAAACGTGAATCGGGTACAGGTTGGCCGCTGCCCAATCGAATCCAAAATATTGCTGGATGAAACCGTCGCTGCCGGCAAAGTTGATCGCCAGGCTGATCAGGTAGGCCAGAAACCAGAGGGTGAAACTGTCGCGCCGCAAGAACCAGTTGTTGACGTTGAACAGCACCACCGTCAGCAGCACGGCGAGCACCGTCATCAAGAGCCCGGCCTCGAGCGCGTTGTTGGCGAAGAAGGCTTCCGGCGCCCACAGGCGCGGCACGATGATCGAGGTGGAATCGGTGTCCAGCCTCAGATAATAGGTGCGCGGGGCGTCATCGGCGTGCCGCAGCTTGAAGACGAATCCGCGGTAGTCGACTTCGCGCGCAGCGAAGGGCAATGCGAAGCCGGCACGGCGTTCGACAAAGGCGCCCGGGTGCGCCGGATCGGGCTCATAGAGCCGCAGATCTTCCAGATAGGGCGGCAAAATATCGAGCCACCATTCACCGGCCGGGGCCACTACGGTGAAGCGCAGCCAATGTACGCTGTGCGTGTAGCCGCCAGAAAAGGTGCCACCAGGCAATGGGTTGAAGCCGGTGGCGGCGGTGATGCTCTGAATGTCTTCCATGCCGGTCTTGTCTTCCAGCACGGCAAGATCGCTCAATCGAGGCATTGGCACTGACGCGGACAGCGAAGCGGCCTGCATGCAGAGCAGGAAGATCAGCAGGTATCGGGCGAAGCAGCGCTGGACCATGCCGCTAGTCTAACTGGATATCTGCCAGGCTGAAGTCGATCTGCCCGTCAGGTTTATCGTATGCGGCTATACAAACTGATGGTGCTGATTCTTGCTGAACGCTGCGACAGGCCGGTTGGCATCACACAGTCAGCACAGATGGTGTGGTTGGACGCTTACGATGTTCCCTCCGTATGGTTGCCTTCCGAGAAGCAGACGCTCTTCGCCCAGTTTTTTGATCCAGCATTCCCTGTTACAGGGGATATGTGCCGGAGACAGGTTTGGGGCAGACTGTGCCAGCTACCAACACCAACAAACGGCCGCAGGATTGTTCCTGTGGCCGTTTTGTTTTATGTCTCCGTCCCGCAGGGCGGGGACGGTATCCCAGCGATATGTCTCCGTCCCTTTGGACGGAGACGGTATCCCAGGATTTGCGTCAGTCGTCGATCCGGCTGTGCCACCAGAGGCGGAGGTCGCGGCAGAGGCCTCCTGCGTCGAATTCAACTACCGCCATGCCGTCAAGCGCCAGACGCGGCAACGGATCGCCTT
>CAIZHL010000555.1 GCA_903932755.1 uncultured beta proteobacterium | reverse complement strand
CCCGTGTTGGCGCAGTGGCTGCAACCCGTGCCATGCCGGTACTGGGCGCCATCCACCCGGTCGCCGAGTTCCGCCTTGAGCCACAAATGTTCATTCGGCCTTAAGGCGTAAGGCGCCGAGCAGTTGTCGCAGATGACCCGCACCAGGCGCTGCGCCAGCACCATCTGGATCGACATGGCCACCATGTAGCGCGGCACGCCCATGTCCAGCAGGCGGATCGGCGTCGACAGCGCATCGTTGGTGTGCAGGGTCGACAGCACCAGGTGGCCGGTCATTGCCGCACGCATGCCGATTTCGGCGGTCTCCTGATCGCGCATTTCGCCCAGCAGGATGATGTCCGGGTCCTGGCGCAAGGCGGAGCGCAGCACGCGGCTGAAGGACAAATCGATTTTCTCGTGCACCTGCACCTGGTTGAGGCCTGCCAGCCGGTACTCGACCGGATCTTCGACGGTGATGATCTTCTTTTCCCGCGTGTTCAGTTCGTTGAGCGCCGCATACAGGGTGGTGGTCTTGCCCGATCCGGTGGGTCCGGTCACCAGCACGATGCCGGAGGGCCGCGCGATGGAATGGCGGAAACGCTCGAGGATGTGCGGCGGCATGAACAGCCGGTCGAGTTCCAGCAGGCCGGTATTCTGGGCCAGCAGCCGCATTACGACAGACTCGCCGTGCTGGGTCGGCATGGACGAGATGCGGATGTCGATCGGCGTGTTGCGCAGCTTGATGTTGAAACGGCCGTCCTGCGGCAGGCGCTTTTCGGAAATATCGAGTCCCGACATCAGTTTCAGGCGCAGTACCAGTGCGGTCGAAATCTTGGCGTCGGCCTCCGTCTGGACATGCAGCACGCCGTCGATGCGGAAACGGATCACCAGAGACTTTTCCTGCGGCTCGATGTGGATGTCGGAGGCGCGCAATTTCAGCGCCTCTTCGAACACGGTGTTGAGCAACTTGACGACCGGGGCATCCTCGGCGCCGGCGGTAAGGCCGAGAATGTTGCCGAACTCGGTCGAAATATCGCCCATGTCCGCCGTCAGTTCCTTCGCCAGGCCGCTGATTTCCGCGGCGCGGGTGTAGACGCGATCGATGGCCGCGAGCAGTTGGCTCTCGGTGACCACCGCGATGTCGATCTCGCGGCGGAGGATCCGCGCCAGTTCGTCGAAGGCGGTGAGATCCGTCGGATCGGCCATGCCGATGACCAGCAAGCCGGCGCGCTCGCTCAGTACCAGCGCCCGATGCCGGCGCGCCTGCGCTTCCGGCAGCAGCTTGATCAGTTCAGGCTGCAGCTTGAAGGTCTTGATGTCGACGAAGTCGGCACCGATCTGTCGGGCCAGTCCCCGCGAGATGCCCTCTTCGGTGACATAGCCGCTTTCCACCAGAACCCGGCCGAGCTTGCGGCCCGAGCGCTTCTGCTCTTCCAGCGCAAGCTTGAGTTGCTCGCCGGTAACGAGTTCCTGCTGTACCAGCATGTCACCAAGACGGATTTTTTCCGGACGAGCCATCGGGCGATCTCCAAAGCGGCCGTAGAATCAAAACGGTTATGCCGTGATTTTGCACGAAATTTACGGCGTAATCATATGATTTTTCACAAACTACAGATTTTCAAAGGTAGCCGCACGTGTTCCACGTCATCCTCGTCGCCCCCGAAATCCCGCCCAACACCGGCAACGCGATCCGCTTGTGCGCCAACACCGGATGCAGCCTGCATCTGGTGGAACCGCTCGGCTTCGACCTGTCCGATGCACAGTTGCGCCGCGCCGGACTCGACTACGCCGAGATGACCTGCGTCACGGTGCATGCGGATTGGGCCGCCTGTCGCACCGCGCTGGGCGAGGCGCGCCTGTTCGCGCTGACGACGAAGGCAAGTCGCCGTCACGCCAGCGCCGACTTTTTACCCGGCGACGCCTTCGTCTTCGGTTCCGAATCCTGCGGCCTGCCGGCAGAAGTGCTGGCCGACATGAGTGAGGACCACCGTCTGCGACTGCCATTGATCCCCGGCAACCGCAGCCTGAATCTCTCCAACGCGGTGGCCGTGGTGGTGTACGAAGCCTGGCGCCAGCAGGATTTCGCCGGCGGCGGCTAGGGTCTGTCCCCCGGCGTCACTCGTGCTTCGGGTCGCGCGCCATCAGTTGTTCGACGGCCGCGCCGGGCGTCAGGCGGCCGTCGAGCACGGCGGTCACGGCGCGCGTGATCGGCATCTCGATGCCGAGTTCGGCGGCACGGCGGGCGACTTCGCGCGCGGCGGGTACGCCCTCGGCGACGTGGCCGAGTTCGCGCACGATGTCCGTCAAAGCCTTGCCCTCGGCCAGCAGGAGGCCGACGCGGCGGTTGCGCGAGAGGTCGCCGGTACACGTCAGCATCAGGTCACCCATGCCGGCCAGGCCCATGAAGGTTTCGCGTTTGGCACCGAGCGCCTCGCCGAAGCGGGTGATCTCGACCAGGCCGCGGGTGATGAGCGCGGCGCGGGCGTTGTTGCCGAGGCCGAGGCCGTCGCAGATGCCGGTGGCGATCGCCAGCACGTTCTTCACCGCGCCGCCGACTTCGGCGCCGATCAGGTCTTCGGTGGCATAGATGCGCAGCTTGCCACCGTGCAGGCTTTG
>CAIZHL010000554.1 GCA_903932755.1 uncultured beta proteobacterium | reverse complement strand
TGCCGCTCGGCGGCGGCCGCCTGCTGCTCGGCACCTGGCAGGGCATCTACCTCTGGGAACACCGCAGCGACGCCCACCTGCGCCGCATCGTGGTCACCGTCAGCGGCTAGGCGCCCTTGTCGACCTTGCGCATCCTTGTCCTGACCGCGCTGGCCATGACGGCCTTTGCCGGCAATTCGCTGTTATGCCGCCTCGCGCTGAAAGATACCGCGATCGATGCCGCCAGCTTCACCACGGTGCGCCTGCTGTCCGGCGCCTTGATGCTCTGGCTGGTGGTGCGCCTGCGGGGCGGCGGCGCGCGTGCCGGCGCCGGCAACTGGCTGTCGGCGCTGGCGCTGTTCACTTATGCCGCCGGCTTCTCCTTCGCCTACATCACCCTGCCCGCAGCCACCGGTGCGCTGCTGCTGTTCGGCGCGGTGCAGGCGACCATGATCGGCCATGGCCTCTGGCGCGGCGAGCGCCTGCGCCCGGCGCAAAGCGTCGGCCTGGTGCTGGCGCTCGGCGGCCTGGTGGGCCTGCTGTTGCCCGGGCTTTCGGCGCCGCCGCTGTTCGGCGCAAGCATGATGCTGGGCGCCGGCATCGCCTGGGGCGTTTATTCCCTGCGCGGGCGCGTCCCCGGCGATGCCACGCGCGTCACGGCGGGCAACTTCATGCGCGCCGTGCCGATTGCAGCGGCCTTGAGCGGCCTGATGGCGGGAAACATGTCGCTCGACCGCGCCGGACTGCTCTATGCGGTGGCGTCGGGGGCACTGGCTTCCGGCCTCGGCTATGCGATCTGGTACACCGCCCTGCCCGCCCTGAAGGCCACCAAGGCGGCGACCGTGCAACTCAGCGTGCCGGTCCTGGCCAGCATTGGCGGCATCGCCTTCCTCGGCGAAGCCGTCAGCCTGCGCCTGGTCGCGGCTTCAATCGCGATTCTCGGCGGCATCGCGCTGGTGATACTCGAAAAGCGCAGCGCCGGCGACGCCACCTAAGCCTCGCCGATGACGATGCGACCGTCGCCTTCGAACCGGTAGTCCGGAATCACCAGGTTGGCCGGCGCCGGCCCCATGCGGAACACGCGCCCGGCCAGGTCGAACTTCGAGGTATGGCAGGGACAGAGAAATTCGTTGCGATTGCCGGCGCCGCTGCGCAACACCGGCGGGCAGCCCTGGTGCGTGCATTGGCCGACGGCGACGAACACCTCCGGGCGCAAGGAGCGGTGCGGATTGCGGCAAGCCTCGGGCTGCAGCGAATGTTCGGATGCGGGGTCGACCAGTTCGCTTTCGTAACCGGCCAGCGCGGCGATCTCGTCGGCGCTGCGGCGCAGGATCCACACCGTGCGGCCGTGCCATTCCACCGTCATCAACCTGCCCGGTGCCAGGTCGCCCAATTCGACCGGCAGGGGATGTCCGGCCGGCGGCTGCGGCCGCATCACCACCCAGCGTGCCGCGCCGAGACCGGCGCCGAGCGCGCAGAGCCCTCCGGCAAGATACAGGCGACGGCGGTCGACCTTGTCCATGGAATGCCTACGGCGCCACCACCGCGACATGGCCGACGAACATGACGCTTTCAAAGCTGCGCTTGAGCAGCTTGCTGTAGAAATTGTTCATCACCGAACCCTCTTCATAGCGCAGGGTGCTGCCGGGCTTGACGGCCATCTTCGGCGCGGCGATCCACTCGATGGCGCCGTTGCGCTCGACTTCGATGTAGGTGAATTCGTTGGCATCCATGCTGCTCACCACCCTGCCCTGGTTCGGCAGTTCGGAAGCCGCAGGCGCCTTGTCCGGCATCAGCAGGTCCATGGCCTGGGCCGGCGAGGGATGGCCCGGCGGCGGCGCGGCCGTGGCGGCGGTGGCGACGAGCAGCATCAGGAGTGGAAGCAGTGGTTTCATGGTCTGGTCCAAAAAGTGGTGTCGCAGGGGAAGAGCGGCGCCGCAGCCTCAGTAACAATACGGCCGGTAAGGCCAGCCGGGTGCCGGGGGAAAGCAGTTGATCATGGGATACGGCCCGTACATGTACATCGGTCCGCTCATCTGGTTGCGGCAGATGCGTAGTTCGCGGTCGATCCGCTCGTGGCAAGCCAGGTCGCGCTTGTTGGCGTCCGCCGCCATGTCGTCGAAGATGCGCTGGCGTTCGGCGGCGACCATGTGGTCGAGCACCGCGAGCGGCACACCCTGGTTCGCCAGGTCGACGATCTGGCCGGCCGAGAGTCGGTAGCGTGACGCGGAGGACTTGATGTGCGCGATCAGCTCGTCCGCCGCCACGCCCTGCCGGGCAAGCTGTACCACCTGCTCCAGCGGCAGGCCGGCGCCGGGCTGCGGCAGCCTGGCCTCCAACTGTTCAGCGCTGATGCGCTCGATGCGCGGCGGCACGGCGGGGGTACCGGCGCAAGCCGCCAAAAGCGGGACCAGGATTGAAACAAGGCACAGGTGACGGCGTGAACTCATGACAGCGTGGAGGTAATGTCTGCAACCGACTATTGAATCATAGGCCACTTGCCGGAACTTGCGTCCTCTGCGGCACGCGGGATTCATCGCATTCGCACCCCGCAAATCGACAGGGAGCTTAGCCCAAGCGTTCAACCTGGTTGCCGTGCGCTCCCGCCAGCGCAGCTTCGAGCATGTCGATGAAGGCCCGCGTCTTCGCCGGCATCAGGCGCCGTCCGGGAAACACCGCCCAGGCGGCATGGGACG
>CAIZHL010000553.1 GCA_903932755.1 uncultured beta proteobacterium | reverse complement strand
TCGTATTGACGTCCATGCCTCTTTGCACGAGGTTGACGACCGTTGCCGTATCACCGTTGCCGGCAGCAATCAGGATATCTTCGTAGGCTCCGCCATGCGAAATCCCTGCCGACATGAATAACATCAACCCGATCAACTGCCTACGCATTTCTATCGACCCCGAAAAGACGAAAAAAGTTGCCGGAGGTGGCTTCCGCCAAGGCATCCGGACTGATGCCCTGCAACTTTGCCACCTCATCGGCAACGTGGCGCACCAGGGCCGGATGATTCAGTTTGCCGCGATGAGGAACGGGCGCAAGATACGGAGCATCGGTTTCTACGAGTAGCCGATCCAGTGGGACAAAACTTGCCACTTCCTTGATTTGAATCGCATTCTTGAACGTTACAATGCCCGAGATGGAAATGTGAAAGCCTAGGGCGAGTGCAGCCTGGGCAACAGCTTTGGTTTCGGTGAAGCAGTGAAAAACACCTCCGACCTCGTCAGCGCCCTCTTCCTCAAGAATGCGCAAGGTATCGGTGGCCGCCTCGCGGGTGTGAATAATCAACGGCTTGCGCGCGATCCGTGCGGCGCGGATATGGGTTCGAAAGCGCTCGCGCTGCCATTCCAGGTCACCTTCGACACGGTAATAATCCAGTCCGGTTTCACCAATTGCAAGCACTTTGGGGTCTGCGGCAAGGCGAATCAGTGTATCCGCATCCGCTTCCTGCCCGTCCTGCGTATCCGGGTGCACGCCGACTGCCGCGTATAGATTCGGGAAACGGCGCGTGAGTGCCAGTACCCCGGGAAAACGCTCCAGCGTCACGCCCGCAACCAGTGCCCACCCTACCCCGGCAACTTTCATCGCTGCCAGAAGTTCGTCTTCCCGGCCGTTGAAATCGGGAAAATCAAGATGACAGTGCGAATCAACCAGGAGCGTGCTCATGCGGCAACGGGTCGCAAAGCGCGCAGGTAATGCGCTGCCAGGCTTTCAAGAAAAAGCAACTGATTCAACGGATGGCGAGCACTTCTTCGAAACTGGTTGAGATCTCGCCAGGCGCTCAGCAATGCCTTCGGATCGAGATTCTCAATGCCTTTGGGACGCGGCCAACCGGTGTGAAAACGAAGTTCGCCGGCCATGCGCTCCTGTGTCAGGTCGAAAAGCCAGCGCTGGACTCCTTCGACCAGGTTCTCCATTCGAAACAAGCCGTCGCCCTTGAGAAGAGCGTCCCATTTCGCTGCCAGCAGGCCCGGATCTGCAGGTGGGGAGATCAAGGAATCCACCAGGGCGTCGATCGGTGCCAACTGTCCCTGTTCTTTCCACTGTGCTACCCGCATCGGTGCGCCACCGGCAAGGCCGAGATAGCGTTTGGCCTGTTTTTCGAGCCCGGCGTTCAGTAGCCAGTCGGATGCCGCAGCTGCATCCGGAGCGCCGAAAGAAACCACCCTGCAACGGCTCCGAATAGTCGGCAAGAGTGACTTTGACCTGGTTGCGATTAATATAAAATAAACACTTGCAGGTGGTTCCTCAAGTATTTTAAGAAGTGCGTTGGCGGCCGCCTGGTTCATTGCATCGGCTTCTGTCAGTAGCACAACGCGATTGCCGTTGCGGTGGCTGCCTACGAAAACGAAGCTTTCCAGCTCGCGAATCTGGTCGATGCGAATAATGCCGGCACTCCGCTTCTTGCCCTTCTCGGCACTTTTTTCACTCGTTCCGGGTTCGGCCTCGGCGTCGTCATCCGGAGCGACGCGCCGAAAGTCGGGATGATTTCCGGCGGCCAGCCAGCGGCATGGATCGCATTTACCGCAGGCGTTTGAATTGGCGGCGGCCGATTCGCAGAGCAAAAGCGCTGCAAGCTGCTCGGCGAAGGCCGTCTTGCCAACGCCACCCGGGCCGATCAGCAGCATGGCATGGGGAAGCCGGGCAAGACCCTGCCCAAGGAGTTGCTCGCGGACATCTTTGTTCCAGCTTATTTTATTATTATCAGAGTATTGCAATTATATTCTCAAGTGACTTGTTAATTGCAGCCGGAGTTTGTGTGGCGTCGATCAGGCGGACTCGATTCGGGTTTTCCCGTGCTATCCGGATGTAAGCGGCGCGCACCTTTTCGAAAAAATCCGCCTGCTCCTGCTCGAAACGATCCGGATTGGCTGTTGATGCATGGAGTCGTTGCTGGGCGATTGCAACCGGGGCGTCGAATATCAGGGTCAGATCCGGCTCGAGATCGCCGAGGACCCAGTCCGCCAGGTCTTTGATCTTTTCCCAGTCGAGCCCGCGCCCTCCTCCCTGGTAGGCAAACGAGGCATCGACGAATCGATCGCAGATGACCCAGTCACCCCGCGCCAGTGCCGGCTCGATGACTTGCGCGATATGTTCCCGACGGGCGGCGAACATGAGCAAGGCTTCGGTTTCCAGATGCATGGGTTCCGCCAGCAACAGGGAGCGAAGCTTTTCGCCCAGCGGCGTGCCGCCCGGTTCGCGCGTGGCGACCACCGCGCGCCCGCGATCGCGCAGGTACTGCACCAGCCAGGCGTGCTGGGTGCTTTTCCCGGCGCCATCGATGCCTTCGAAACTGATGAAACGGCCGCGCGCCATGATTTGCTAGCGCTTCTGGTATTTGGCGACGGCGCTGTTGTGCTCGTCCAGTGAAGTCGAGAACTCGCTCGAACCGTCGCCGCGCGCGACGAAGTAAAGCATGTCGCTTGGTGGCGGTTTTGCGGCCGCCAGCAGCGAAGCCATGCCGGGCATGGCGATAGGCGTCGGCGGCAAACCCGGTCGGGTGTAGGTGTTCCACGGCGTGTCGGTCAGCAGGTCGATCTTGCGCAAATTGCCGTCGAAACGCTCACCGAGGCCGTAAATCACGGTCGGATCGGTCTGCAGGAGCATCCCGCGACGCAGGCGATTGACGAAAACCGCGGCTACTTGCGGCCGATCGGCGGACAGGCCGGTTTCCTTTTCCACGATCGAGGCGAGGATCAAAAGCTCGTAAGGGGATTTGATCGGAAGGGTGCTTTCGCGCTTTTCCCATGCCGCGGCCAGTTTGGGCTGCATCGCCTTGTAGGCGCGGCGCAGTACGTCCATATCGCTGCTGCCCTTGTTGAACAGGTAGGTATCGGGGAAAAACAGTCCTTCCGGATGCGCTTCTTTTGCACCGAGAAGCGTCAGGATTTTGCCGTCGCTCAGTTTCTGCGTGTCGTGGGAAAGATCGGGATGTTCGTTCAACAAGGCGCGCATCTGGCGGAACGTCTTGCCTTCGACGAGGACCAGTTCGCCTTGCGTGACGTCGCCGCGCGTCAGTTTTTCGAGCAGGGCGAGGGCTGTGAGGCCTTCGTCCACTTCGTAGCTGCCGGCCTTGATCTTCGCCGAACGCCCCATGACTCGCCCCAGAAGTTCGAGTTGCCAGGCCGGTATGTCGATGCCGGCGGCCTCGATTACCTGGGCCGCCGAGCGCAGGCTGGCGCCTGCCGGTATCGAAAACATCGCGGGGGTACCGCGCATCGGCAACGGCCGCGCCGTAAACCAGCTGGCACCCATGATCGCGGCGACAAATGCGAGAATCACCGCCAGCAGAACTAATCGTCACTGTGCCCGAGGGCGTGCGCGTGCTCGTCGACGCCACCGTCAGCACCGGCGACCTGACCATCGAGGGC